>JBAXWO010000254.1:0-4555 GCA_037128375.1 bacterium | reverse complement strand
AATTACAGGACCCGTTGAGTGGTCTGTCCGGGTGGGCGTGTATGGCGAATGGGGTACTGGAAAGACTTCTGTACTGAACTTCGTTGGTGGACTGGCTAGTACTGACGGGCATATTGTCGTCCTCTTCAACCCGTGGGAGTACGGCTCCCGCGAGGGTATGTGGCGGGCTTTCGTATTCGGTGTCCTGAGGGCGATCGAGGTGCAGCTTGGCATTCCTGGTCTTTCAAGGAAGGCGAAAGCCAAAGACTTGGGTGCAAAGACAACCGCCCTTATCGGGAAAGTTGCCGGTTCCGCCGCCGGTCTCATCAGCGACAAAGCGGGTGACACTGTCGAGGAGGGAATTGGGCTTCTCAAAGGTTTCCTTGGCTTCGGTGAAGAGGATTTCAAGAATCTTCGGGCAATCCTCAAAGATCGGAGAGTTCTTGTTCTTATTGACGACCTGGACCGGACGTCTCCCGGTCTGGTTCCGGAGATACTGTTTGCTTTGAAAGAGGTGATGGATATCCCGGGCTTCGCCTTCGTTTGCGCTTTCGATCCCGCTGTCGTGGGCGATGTTCTTGGGAAGTTCCATCCCGGCTTTGGCAATGGTCTCAAATTCCTTGAGAAGATCATCGATTATCCCCGCTGGCTGCCTCCTCCCAGTGCGACCGGCATGCGGGCGTTGGCGCACACGGATATCGCCCGATACTGTCCTTATGTGCCACTGGCGGCGATGGATGAGGTTGTTCCTTTGCTGCCGCAGAACCCACGCGTTTTGCGGCAGTTCATTCGTTTGCTAGCCCTGTTGAAGCCACAGATCGATCGCCACTACGAGCGTGAGCTCGGTTGGCCGATGATTCTTGGCGCGAATGTCCTGAAGATTCTCTACCCGCACATTGCACAGGAGTTCTTTTCTGACGAGAGCGTGTGGGCGCGTATCGCGGGCGCCCGTGTCATGGGGGCGATGGAGAAGAAGGACGAAGACAAGGTTGGGAAGCTCTTGACGGAACGACTGAACAAAGCGGTCGTCCGGCTCGGGATTGAACTGAAGCCCGATGATCGCGAGCGGATACTTAACGTACTGAGGCGTATTGCGGAAGCTGCCGTCTGGTGGACCCCAGGTTACCGTTCAGTAGGCTACCAAATCCACGTGGCGGAAGCGCCACGTGCTGTAACTTTCAAGGAATATGACGGGTTCCTTGTTTGGTGGAAGAAGAAGCCGACAGCCGGAAGCGCGGCGGCGTGGATGGCAAGACATGCGGAGAAAGTGGGGCGAAGCGAGGATGAAGTCTATCGCGAAGTCCTGGATGTCACCTTACGGGCGCGTGACAGTGAACTGAACCGTGCCACAAATGCGGCCATTGATTCGGAGGTGAGGGCTTTGCTGGCTGAGGCAGACAGGTTCTTGACGTTGGTGGAGCAACTTGTTCTTGATCTTGGAGGCGACAAGTCGGGGGGCATGCGGGTTGGGGAGGATGCGGCCAAGGAGATCATCGGTTCAATCCCGAAGTACCTGAGTTGGACCAAGAAGAGAGAATACCGCGCGCTGCATCGACGGGAGAAAGACTTCCTTCGACGCTTGGTGTTGGCATGGTCTGGCGACGTGAAACCGTTGACTAATATTCTCCAGCCTTCTGCCCGGATGCCAGAACGACTGCATGGGAAAGAAGTCGTGGCGTTGCGAAAGGAATTGCGCGCTTTGGTCCTATTGCGGCTCGCGCGGCAGGTGTTGGCGGAGTTTTGTGAAGCAGGTGTTGTGGCACGAATCGTTGGCCGGGAACAAGATACTTACGCCAGTGGATGCCTGCTGCTGGATGCAAAGGGACCTTTGTGGAAGGGGTTACGCAAGGAGGCTTTGGGGGTCTTGGCGCGCGCTCCGAACGAAGTGAATATTCAGTTAAACGCTTTCGAATTGCTTGAGTGGTTCGACTACAAGGTATGCAGGGAGGCGGGGCTCCCCGAGACGCAGGCGGCGACGGCGATCTTGAGTAATGGAAGTCTTTGTCGGGCGCTTTGGAAGGCCGCGACCGTGAACCCCTTGAATCTCGCCTGCGTCGACCACCTCCGGGGTTTACCTGAACGAGTCAAGAGGCTTGGAGTGGAACTTCCTCTGCCGCGTTGGTGGCGGAGGGCCTTGAAAGAGTTGGGAACTGAGAGTGAAGAACCGGCGGCGGCGAGTCCGGTTGACAGCGTGGCGGCGGCTGAAGGGAACGGCGCCGCCCCGAGTGTGGCGAACCCGGCCGGTGAGATGCCAGTTTCTTCCCCTGGAGGTGCTCGATGAGTGAAACCGTCTTTACCAAGGTAGACTACGATCTGGGTTCGCTTGTGAAGTACATCGAGCTTGGGGAGATCGGGCTTCCGAACATTCAGCGGCCGTTCGTGTGGAAGAACGCCAAGGTGCGCGACCTTTTCGACTCCATGTATCGCGGGTATCCGGTGGGGTATCTTCTATTCTGGCAGAACGTCGTGGCGGCCGATGCACGTGTGATCGGCACGGACAGCAAGCAGAAGCCCCCGCGGCTTCTGATTGTTGACGGGCAGCAGCGGTTGACGTCTCTGTATGCGGTGGTGCGGGGCGTGAAAGTGATTCGTGAGGACTACAGCACGGAATCGATCCAGATCGCGTTCAATCCTTTGGAGGAGAAGTTTGAGGTCGCCGACGCGGCGATCCGCCGCGATAAGGCGTACCTGACGGACATCTCTGTTCTCTGGCATCGGGACACGAAGATCACGAAGCTGATTCGCGAATACCTGGCCGCTTTGCGCAAGACGCGGGAAGTTTCGGAGGTTGAGGACACGAAGATTGAGGATGCGATCCTGAAGTTGCAGGGGTTGCTGAGTTTCCCCTTCACGGCCCTGGAGTTGGCGGCGGACATCAGCGAGAAGGACGTTTCGGACGTATTCGTGCGGATCAACAGCAAAGGAACCCCGCTAAATCAGGCGGACTTCATCCTCACGTTAATGTCCGTCTTCTGGGATGAGGGCCGGGCGCAATTGGAGGATTTCTGTCGGAATGCGCGGCAGCCGGCCGCCAGCGGGCCTTCGCCCTACAATCACTTCATCGTCCCATCACCGGACCAACTCCTCCGCGTGGATGTTGGTCTGGGGTTCAAGCGCGCGCGGCTTCAGTACGTTTACTCGATTTTGCGGGGCAAGGACCTGGAAACAGAGCAGTTCAGCGATGAGCAGCGGGTCAAGCAGTTCGGGATTCTACAGGCCGCCCAGGCGCGGGCCTTGAATCTACAGTACTGGCACGACTTTATGAACTGTGTGCGGTTGGCCGGTTTCCGTAGCGGCAGGATGATCAGTTCGCAGAACAACTTGTTGTTCTCCTACATGCTGTACCTGATTGGCCGGACGGAGTTCAACATTGAGGAGTTCCGACTCCGGCGCGTGATCGCGCGGTGGTTCTTTATGGCGAGTCTGACGGGGCGGTTCACAGGGTCGCCGGAATCGGCCATGGAGTTCGATCTTGCGCGATTCCGCGAGGTCAAGGACGGCGAGAAATTCCTGACGATTCTTGAGAAAGCCTGCGAGTTGGCGTTGCCGGCGGACTTTTGGACGATCACACTGCCGAACGATCTGGCGACCTCATCGCCGCGCAGTCCTTCGCTGTTCGCCTACAACGCGGCGCTGGTGCTTCTCGATGCGCGGGCGCTCTTCTCCAAGTTGAAGGTGGCGGAGTTGCTCGATCCCACGACGCAGGCGATGCGTGCGGCCGTGGAACGGCACCACCTGTTCCCGAAGGAGCACCTGAAGACTGTAGGCGTTACGGAGTTGAGGGAAACGAACCAGATCGCGAACTTCGCTTTGGTGGAATGGGGTGACAACGGGGACATACTGGGGCAGGCTCCTGCGAACTACGTTCCGGCAATGCGAGCGCGGTTCAAGGCGAATGAACTGGCCCAGATGTACCGCTGGCATGCCTTGCCTGATGGGTGGGAGAGCATGGAGTACGGGCCTTTTCTGGAGCGTCGGCGCGAGTTGATTGCGCAGATCATAGGTGAAGGATATCGGACGCTCTGCGAGGAACCCGCAGAGGGCGCTGTAGCGCTTGCAGGCGTGTCGGTGGATGAGTTGGTGGTGAGCGGCGAATCGGATGTCGTCGAATTCAAGGCGACGTTGAGGGCAAACCTGCACACCGGGCAGAAAGATCCTCGGATGGAAGCGGCTGTGTTGAAGACGCTTGCCGGGTTCCTGAACACGAATGGGGGCGTTTTGGTGATCGGCGTGGCTGATGACGGGGCCGCCCGCGGCATCGCGGCCGACGATTTCGCAAGCGAGGATAAGATGGGCCTTCACCTTACGAATCTGGTGAATGGCCGGATGGGGCCGCAGGCGATGACGTGGATGCACCTACATTTTGAGGACTATGATGGGCACCGCGTACTGACCGTGAAGTGTTTAGCGGGGAAGGCGCCGGTGTTCGTGAAGGAAGGGAACAACGATCTGTTCTTCATCCGGACAGGCCCTTCGACAACGGAGTTGACGACGAGTCAGGCACATGAGTTTATTCTGAAACGGTTCCGGTGAGACTCCGGGGCATGGAGACCTGTGAATGGGCCACGTTAGGTTA
>JBAXWO010000253.1:0-4582 GCA_037128375.1 bacterium | reverse complement strand
GCCACCAGCAACAGCACCCCGCCCAAGGCCCGCGCGGCCAGCAACTTGGCCATGAAGAGGGTGATCAACAGATATAAGAGCGGCCCGGCCACATACAGCCAGATCTTGTAGGCGTCGAACCAGCCGAGCGGCATCTCCCGGACCAGAACCACCGACCAGGCGATGCACACCGCCGCCAGGACACGACCCGCCCACTCATGGCGGGGAAACGCCTTCAAGACCTTCATCGCCCCGGACGGCTGAATCAGCAACGGCGCACTCAGCACAAGATGCGTAAACCCGACCGCAATGGACCAACAGGCAAGCGTCGTCATATTTCTCCATCTCCAACTACCGACCCATAAAGCGTCTGGGGGCCCACCCGATCCACCAGGACCGCCACTGTATCACCCGCCTTGACGGCAGTGCGAGGCTCAAAAATAACGATCCGGTTGGTGGTCGTACGACCGGCCCAACGGTCCTGGTTGCGCAGGCTCGCCCCCTCGGCCAGCACCTCGACCACCTGCCCCACCAACACCCCGTGAAGGGCCAGCCCGCGCCGGTCCTGATCCTCCAGCAGCACGTGGTTCCTGCGCAGCTTGTCGTCCGCGGAAATGTCGTCCACCAGCGCCGCCGCCGGCGTGCCCTCGCGCGGGGAGTATTTGAAAATGTAGGCGTTGTCAAAATCCGCCCTGTCCATCAAACGGCGGGTCTGCTCGAAATCCTCTTCCGTTTCCCCGGGGAACCCGACAATCACATCCGACGTCAGCGCCAGGGCGGGCACGGCCTTCCGCAACCGCGCCACGGCCGCAAGGTAGGTGTCAGCCGTATACCCGCGCCGCATCGCCTTCAGGATGCGGTCCGACCCCGATTGCACCGGCAGATGCAGATGGTCGCACACGCCAGCCAACGTCCCCATGGCGCGGGCCAGTTCGTCCGTGCAACCGGAAGGGTGGCCGGAGGTGAACCGCACGCGCCGGATCCCGGGAATCTCGGCCACGGCCTCCAGCAAACGGGGCAGGGGTTCCGTGAAACCATGCCGCGACGCCGACGCCCCGGGCCAGACGGCATTGGCCCGGCCGTAGGACATCACGCTCTGCCCCAACAGCGTGACCTCCTTTACCCCCTGCTCCGCCAGCGCCCGTATTTCCTTGATGATACTGTCGGCGGGGCGGCTCCATTCCCGGCCCCGCACGGTCGGCACAATGCAGTAGGCGCACTGCCGGTCACACCCCAGCAGAATATTCACGAAGGCAAGCACCTGCCCGTCCAAATGACCCGTAAGCGCCTCAGGCTCAGCTTCCTCATCCCCGACATCCACAATGGGGCCCCGACCCGCGCGCACGGCGTCAATGATGGCCGGCAGCGCGCTCAACCGGTGCGTTCCCACCGCAAAATCCAAACCCTTGACCCGCTTGATGGCTCCCCACCCGATGCGCTGAACCATGCAACCCATGGCGCCCACAATCAGGCCCGGGCGTTTCCTTTTCTCGACCCCCATCAACCGCAGTTTCCCGATCGCCTTGTCTTCGGCTTTTCCGCGGACACTGCAGGTGTTGATCAGAATCACATCCGCCTCATCCTCGAGTTCCGTCAACCGGTACCCATGCCTCACCAGCAGCGCCCCGATCGATTCACTATCCCTTACATTCATCTGGCATCCATACGTCCGGATGTGGACGGCCACCGCGCTATCCCCTGCCCGCTGATCGATCATGGTCTCCCATCCTTGTCCGGTTGTGCCGTTCGCCTGCCGTCGCGCGAAAGATTAAAGAGGCTCCAGCGCGGCTTATCAATCGTCCCCTCAAGACGAAACTCGAACAGCCGGCTGAGGGGATACGTCAGGGCCCGCAACGCCTGTCCCGTGACCGTCCCATCCTTCAGGGGGCGGACCTGGACATCCACATCGAGTCGGCCGTCGAGCGTGCACTGGCCTTTGGCGGTGAGGCTCAACACCTCGCCTTCGATTTGAATGTCCCGGCTGACGATACGGCCCTCCAGCACCTCAAACGGAATCCGGACATCCGTTTGTCTGAGGGCGAAATCAAGCCCCGGGATGGCTTTCGTCAACAGGTCGGTCATTCCCCCGAACAACGGCAGCCTGAACACAAGCCCGTGCCGCAGGCTCACATTGCCCTGTCCCACCGCCGTGGCGCCCTGCCCCGGCCCCATCGCCCCGGATAATTCCAGACTGCCGTAAAGCCGGCCCTCGGCCGATAACGTGGAGTTGGTGTTCAGCAGATTGTTCAGCCGCTGGCAATCGACACGGAACAGTTCCCCCTTCAACTCATACCGGGTGGGGTCGTCCCGCCCCGCCCCCGGCATAAAGGCCGCCGCCCCCGCAAACGACCCGCCGCCCATCTTCCCCCGCACGCCGGCCAGCAGATTGGTGGAACCCTTCATCATGAACTTAAAGGAGCACTCGTCGGCGATGAACCGGCCCACCCCGATTTCAGGCCCCTCCACCGACGCCTCCATGTCGGACGACTCCGGATCTTCGTATCCCACCGTCCCCTTGGCATAGATCCTTGTGCCTTGCCCAAACCGGAAGCTTTCCCAAAGGCCACCCTCGCCCACACCCGCGATCCGTGCCAGGGTCGGAACATCGATGGAGGAGACCACCTCGAAACTCGCCTGACGGGCCTCGAATTCCACCGCCACGTTTCCGCTCACATTGCGTCCGCCCACCACCAAAACCAAAGGATTGAGACTCAGCCACCGGCCGCCCGGGAACCCGTCGTAAGCCCCCTCCACGTTGGCAAAGGCGATTCCGGCGCCCCGATAGGCAAAGTTGGCGGCCTGAAAACGCCCCTTCATGTGCAGTTCCCCCGCCTCGCCCGGCGTAGAGTTGAAAACGATATCGCAACTGGGCGGCACAGCAGGGAATGAAAACCATTCCAGAAACCGCCGGGTCTCGCGAGCGTCCAAGGCGCGGCAAAGGGGCATCACAACATGCGGGTCGAACGAGGTCGCCAGCCGGCCCTGCGCCGCCCCTTTCCACGTCCAGGAACAATCCCCCCCAATCCTTCCTCGCTGTCCTTCCCGCCCGACCGTTCCGGATAACCCTCGCGCCTGCCCGCCCTGGTCATCCAGACGAATCGAACCGGTTATTCCCTCGACCCACACCCCGAGAACATCGAACCGCTCGAGGGAGAGCACCAAACTCACGCGCCTGCCGGCCTTCACCAGAGTTCCCGCCCCCAGACTGCCTGCGGATATCCCCGGGGGCATCAGCACCGGCCGCACCGCCCCCTCCCTGAGGGTGACGCTCTTGATCCGACCCCAGCCCGTTTGACCGGGATGAAGGACATTGAACAGGACGCGTACCTCACGGGCTTCCAGGAACGGCGGTCCCACGATGCCTTTACGGTACATCCGCACATCGCTTGCCACCAGTCCCCCGCGCCAGTCAAGCGACAGGCGCTGGACCTGGCCAAAGTAATCACCGGCGTTGACCGGGGCCAGTACCCAGCGTACGACGGGGCGGGGAAATCCCATCCGGACCAGGGCCGTGACCGTAAGCACGCCCAGCGCCAGGCCCAGAACGACCCCCTGCCATACCTTGCGCAGCCAACGCGGAGGCCGCCACATCGCATGACGGGAAGGCAGAGGCGTGGGGTCAGTTCCCTGGAAGATGGCGGTCATAGGATATCAAGGGGAGAGAACCAGACTTCGCTTCAGCGCATCCGCCACGGTTCCCGGCAGGACAAACACCACGTCCTGCCCCTGAACCATCGCATAGACGCCCTGGCGGCCATCGATTCCGCCCAGGAGGAGGGTCTTTTGAATCCCACCCGTACCGGTCAGGCCGAAGGTCAGGCGCGGGGAGATTTCGCTGAATCCGTACTTGGCCACATTGGTTGACGCCGCGCTCTCGATACGGGCCGCCGTCAGGTCGCCCGCCATTCCCAACAGCGCCGTAACAACAGTTTCGGAAACCCGGGCGCCCGGCGGTGAGTCCACGCTCCAGTTACCTGAGGCATCCCTGACGACGGTCTCCTCCCGTCCCCCCTTGGCCAGGGTCAGGCGCCGGATGTTGTCCACCTCCAGTTCGAATACACGCCGATCCATGTAGCGCAACGGATCCGCAAAATTGCCGGCTTCCCGGGCAACGCCACCGTCCAGCATGCGCACCAGATCCGCAAGAGGAACGCGAAACACCCCCTGATCCTCCTGGCGCAAAATCAATCTCGCACCGCTGACGATGTTCGTGCCGACTGCGTACGACCATTGCCGCGGGGCGGCGGTTCCACCCGGCGGCACGGCATTCGTCAGCGGCTCGGAGCGTACCGGCGCAGATTCGGTCATGGTCAATCTGACGGTCGCCTCCTGGGCAAGGCGTTCCGCCACATTAGTGACGTCCCCTCCCGTCAGTTCATCCCCCCGTAGCGCGCAGACCCCCTTCAACAGCGATCCCACGCTGCGCGCATCGGCCCGGCTCCGGAAGGGCTCCGTGATCGCCCACGCCTCCTCCGACCGACGCTCCAGGACCAGTTTCTTCTCGCCATCGCGTATCGTCAGGCTCGCAATCCGGGCCGGATCGGCGTCGCACAACCGGCGATCGCGCAGGCTCTCAGCCTTGAGTCCGATCAGCGGCTGAATG
>JBAXWO010000252.1:0-4614 GCA_037128375.1 bacterium | reverse complement strand
TACCAACCGGCTCGACCTCTTTTCCTCCTCCGACCTCCTGTTTGCCTGGTCCTTTTTGGCCACCAACCTGTCCACCTTTGGAACCAACTCCATTGCCTGGCTCGATACTAACATTACCGGCCTCACCAACCGGTTCTACGCTGCCGGCAACGCTGATCGGGATACCGATGCGGACGGGTTGGCCGATACCCGCGAACAACTTGTCTATCAAACCGCCGCCACCAACCGAGACAGCGACAGTGACGGACTGGTGGACGGCTATAGCGGCATCGTAACCACAAACACCTATCCCGGCGGCGCGCGTACCAATGGCGGCGCATACGTAGAAGGCGAACTCAGCTGGCACACCCTGCCCACCGTGACCGATACCGATGATGACGGCATGGGGGATGGCTGGGAAGTCAGCAACGGGCATAACCCCACCAACTGGAACGATCCTCCCAACGTGCGCGGCACCGTTTCCTATGCCGGACGCCAGACCGGCACCGTCTGGGTCCTGGCCGTCACCACCTCCAACAGTTGGGCCACCAACATCTCCTATTCCGCTTCCTCCTCCGCTTACCCCTACCCGCAGACTGCCTACCGCTTCTCCCACCTTGAATCGACCAATTACTGGCTCAAGGCGTGGCTCGACTCGAACGCTTCCGTCACCACCAACGCCACCGAGGCCCGCGGCACCTTTACCAACACTGCAGTGGTTATTACGAACCGGGTACTCGGTGCCGACTTCGCGTTATCTGATCCGGACGACAACACGAACAGCCTGCCCGACTGGTGGGAAGTGAAATACTCCGGGAGCACCACCAACTGGACCGGGTCCGGCGATCCGGACGGCGACCAGTACACAAACTTCGAGGAATACCAGGCGAATACCGATCCAACCAACTCTGCCAGCCATCCTTGGAACATCAACGGCACGATCACCTACAGCGGTCCGCAGACCGGCGTGATCCACGTTGTGGCCTGCACGTCTTCAAACGACTGGGTGCCAGCCCAATACACGACCAATTCCGCGCCGGGTAGTTACACCATCACGCACCTCCCGCCCAATGCATACTACTGGGCAAACGCCTGGCGGGACTCCAACGGCGACGGCTCAAACACATTCTGGGAGGCTTGGGGCCAGTATGCCAGCAACTCCGTGTACCTTGGACCTGACGCTACCGGAGTGGACATCACACTCGCCGACCCGGACACCGACGGCGACACGCTGCCGGACTGGTGGGAAGTCCGCTATGGACTCGACCCCTATCGGGGTGGGGCCGACAACGCCGCCGCCTGGTGGAAATTGGACGAGAGCAGCGGAACCAACGTCTTCGATTCCACCATCAACGCAAATCACGGCACGCTCTACAACGTCTCCAATGCCTGGACCAGCGGCGTCATCAGTAACGGCCTTTTGCTCGATGGCACGAACGATTACGTGCAGGTCCCGAACAGCGTCACACTGAAGCCGTCCGCCGGCGTGAGTGTCAGTCTCTGGCTCAAACCCAGCCGCACCTATACGAACGGAACCGCCTATTTCCTCAGTAAATGGACGCCGGGCGGATCAACCGGCTACAGTTTGGGCTGCGAAAGCGGGGCCTTGGCCTTCACGATCTGCGCGACCGGCGAGAAAACACTTCGCTACACCTGTACGCTGACCTCTGCCGTTCCTCTGTATGTGGCCGGCACGTTCAGCAGTTCCGGTCACCGGCTGTATATCAATGGCGCCCTGTCAGCCGAGACCAACTACGACTGGGAGACCGGCTTCGCGACGTTAAACCAGGGCACGAACGCACTTCGCTTGGGTGCAGCCTCCGGTTCGACCCCCACCAACTTCTTCGCCGGCCTGCTCGACGATGTGAGGGTCTACGACCGCGACCTGACCAGCAACGAAGTGCACGCCGTCTACGAACTCGGGGCCGACCCCGACCAGGACGGCCTCTCCAATCTCGACGAATATCGCTTTGGATCCTGTCCCACGAACAGCGACAGCGACGCGGATGCCATGCTCGACGGCTGGGAGGCGCGAAATGGTCTTTCGCCGACCAACTCGGCGGATGCCACGCAGGACACGGATAGCGATGGCTACCTGAACATTTACGAGGCGAAGCGCGGCAGCGATCCGACATCCTCGAACAGCATTCCCTTGCCGACCCATGTGATTACAAACGGCGTCATCACCATCCAGGCGATGATCAGCAGCGTAACGCAGGACTACGCCGTGGTGCAGGTCAAGGCGGGCATTTACACCAACACAGGCAACCGTGATATCGATTTCGGCGGGAAGAGGCTGATGCTGGTGTCGGAAACTGGGGCGAGCAACACAGTCATTGACTGTCAATACGGGGGCCGAGGGTTCTATTTCCACAGTGGGGAAACCGTTCTTTCGGCGGTTAAGGGCTTGACGATTACCAGGGGGCAGGCGAATCGAGGCGCAGGCATTCTGTGCGACGGAGGCAGTCCGTGGATCAACGACTGTATGATTGTCTCCAATCGACCGCCGCAGGTCGATGGTACCTACGCCGGTTTAGGGGTTTGCGTCACTTCAGGGACAACACGCATAACGTCTTGTACCGTCGAGGGAAATCGTCGGGCTTGGTATGGTACGGTCTGCGGTGGGGGGATTGCGCTCTACGATGCGGCGCTCGTGTCCAACACCATCGTGCGCGGGAATGATGCGTTTTATGGTGGAGGTGTCTACTTTGGAGCGCCCGGCGGTAAGACGGGTGTGTTAAGCCAGTGCAACATCGTGACGAATGATGCTGTGTTTGGGGGTGGGGTTTGGGCAACGAACCACCTTGAGATCTCGGGCGGCATGGTAAGTTCAAACTGTGCGGCTAGTGGCGGCGGGCTGTGGTGCGTGGGCGATACGAAAGTGGATGGCGTCATCATTCGCGGGAATCGGGCGACTGGGGGCGGTGGCGGTATCGCGTCGGGGGCCGGCGGGTCCGGCAAGATGCCGACCTTGATCAATGTTGTGGTAGCGAGTAACACGGCTGGCACAGGGGGCGGCATCTATCATAACCCTGGCGGCGAGACCCCTCTTATCCTCAGTAACTGCTCGGTGCTCGGCAATACGGCGTCCTCTGCGGGGGGTATCTATGTACTTTTTGGCGGCCTGGTCGTCGTTGGCGGAAAAGTGGCCGAAAACACCGGGTTGGACGTGGGCGGCGCATGGGTCTTCTGCAACGGCGAAGGCCCCGTCGAGTTTACCAATGTTGAAATAGTGGGTAACCGTCAGACAGGTGCAGGAGTTTGCGGCGGGCTGTCCATTTTCAAAGGCACAAACGATTCGGCTGTCATCCTGCGCGGGTTACTGATCTCGAACAATTGTACCACTGTCTCGAATGGGAATGGCGGCTTCTCCATCCGGTCGAGCGCTTCGGTCACGATGGAGGACTGCCAGGTAGTTGGAAATACCGGTCTTGTGTCGTCGGTCGGGGGCGGGTATCTGGAGCGCTTGACGACAGGGACCGCAACTGTGGCTCGTTGCCGGTTTGAGCGTAACGTTGGTCCGAGGGGCGGCGGCTTGTACGTATTCAGCCAATATGGGTACGTTTGGGTGAAGGAATGCGTCTTTGATGGGAATACTGCATGGGATTCCTATGGTGGCCTGAGGGCTGGCAGCTTCGGTCCTCCTTCTCGCATCGAGAGCACTGCCATCGTGAACAATTATGCCGGCACGAATGGCGCGGCGGGCTATGGCTTAAACGCAATCGTTCAGAACTGCACGATTGCCGGGAACGTCTGTCCGGCGACATACGGCGTTGGCGGCTTGGCCGATACGGGTATGTCAGGCGACCTTGTGACCCGCAATAGCGTCGTCTGGGGAAACACTGGCAGGCAAGTTGGCTACGGCACGCTCGCCACTTACTCCTGCATTCAGGGCGGCTACACGAACAATGGCTCGTCGAACATCATTACGAACAACCCCGGCCTACTCGGCGGATACCGGTTACTTGGGCCGGCATCGCCGTGCCTGCGGGCGGGGACTACCACGGGTCTCCCCGCCACGGATATCAACGGCGACCCCTGGCCCACGCCTTCCACACCGGACATCGGGTGCGACGGGTTTGCCGAGATTGACGCCGATGCCGATGGCATGAATGACGAGTGGGAAGACTTTTTCTTCGCCTCCCTCACAAACAACGGGACCGCCGACAGCGACAACGACCGTCTGAGCAATCTCGATGAGTACGAGAACGGGGTGAATCCTCTAACTTCTGATACGGACGGAGATTTCATGCCGGACAGCTGGGAGGTGGCGCGCGGCCTTAATCCCCTCGATCCCGGGGATGCGGGCGGCGACTGGAACGGCGACGGGCTTTCAAATCTCGAAGAGTTGTCGCGTGAGGCGCTGGCGGTACAGGTCACGGTGGCGGATCCGAATGGCGACGACGACGTGTGGAGTGTGCTGCTGAACGGGCATGTTGTGGCGACCGGCGGTGCGGGAAGCCCAGGTTCCGGCGTCGCCCTCATTCCGGTCGATACAGAGGCCACCTTTACGCTGCAACTGGTGAGTGACGACGGATACACCAATAATTCGGATGAATACCAAGTAAACTTCGAGTCGGTCGACTTCTCGAGTGGAGCGTTGCCGTGGTTGCCGGCTGTCTCCAACTCGCCGAC
>JBAXWO010000251.1:0-4617 GCA_037128375.1 bacterium | reverse complement strand
CCACCCAGGCGCTTCATGGCGACCTGGGCATCCTCGCGGGCGGAGATGTTCTTCTGGCCCTCAGCTACAGCGGCGAATCTGAGGAAATCCTCAACCTCATTCCGCTGGTGCGCCGGTTCGACGTCACCGTCATTGCGATCACGGGCAATCTGAAGAGCACCCTGGCCAAACTGAGCGATACAACCATTTCGGTGGCCGTGGATCGCGAGGCCTGCCCGTTCAACATGGCCCCCACCACCAGCACAACGGCCACACTCGCCGTCGGTGACGCCCTGGCCATGGTCCTGCTCGAATCCCGCGGTTTCAAAATTGAAGACTACGCCAAGTTGCATCCGGGCGGCTCCATCGGCCGGACCCTGCTGCTAAAGGTCTCCGACATCATGCGTCGCGACGAGCGCGTCGCCTCGGTCCCGTCCGGCGCCAAGGTGAAAGACGCCATCCTGGCCATGACGCGTGCCCGCACAGGCATGGCCGGGATCGTCGACGCCAAGAACAGGGTCCTGGGCATCTTCACCGATGGCGATCTCCGCCGCCGCCTGCCACAACAACCCGACCTTCTCCTCTGCGCGATCGATGCCGTGATGACCCGCAACCCGATCACCGTCAAACAGGATGACCTGGCGGTGGAGGTGCTCCGCGTCTTCGAAACGCATAACATCGATGATCTGCTGGTGGTGGATGCCGGCCGGCGCCTGGTCGGGGCGATTGACATTCAGGATCTGCCCAAGCTGAAAATCATGTAGTCTGAGAAGCTTCCGTCATGACCATCCTCCAGGCTGCCATTTTGGGTGTGATTGAGGGCGTCACGGAATATCTACCGGTCAGTTCCACCGGTCACCTTCTCCTGGCCCAACAGGTCATGGGCCTGGGGCAGACCGCCGACGCGCGCAAAGCCGCCGATGCCTACGCCATCTGCATTCAACTCGGGGCCATTCTGGCCGTCCTGGGCCTGTACTTCCGCCGGGTCCGGCAGATGGCTGAGGGCTGCCTGGGACGCAATCCCGAGGGACTCAAACTCGCCGGTAACCTGATCGTGGCCTTCCTCCCGGCGGCCGTGATCGGACTGGCTTTTGAAAAGGTCATCAAGCAGTACCTGTTTGGGGTCTGGCCCATTGCCGCCGCGTGGCTGGTCGGCGGCGTGGTCATTCTGCTGGCGGATCGCTTCCTGATTGCTCCGCGCCAGCGCGAGGCGCGCGGGATTTCCCTCGTCCAACTCTCCTGGAAAATGGCCCTGTGCATCGGGTTCGTTCAATGCCTGGCCATGTGGCCGGGAACCAGCCGCAGCCTGGCTACCCTTCTCGGCGGTCTGCTGGCTGGGCTGACGCTGGGAGCCGCGCTGGAGTTCAGCTTTCTGCTGGGGTTGATTACCCTCACGGCCTCCACGGCGCTCGATGCGGTCAAACATGGGCCGGACATGCTGAGACTCTACGGCTGGCTGGCACCCGTCATCGGCCTGCTGGTTGCCGCCCTCTCAGCCGCCCTCGCGGTCAAGTGGATGGTCCGTTACCTTCAAAATCATCCCCTGGCCATCTTCGGCTATTACCGGATCGGGCTGGCCCTCGCCACGGCGGCGATCATGCTGTGGAAATAAGAGCCGCCCCCTCCCACGCCCTGCGGCGATCCAGCCGCTCAGGTCTGCCAGTGTGTTTCCTGGACCCCCGGCAACCTGCCCACACGCTGCGTGACCTCGACGGGGAAGCGCACCAGATCCGCCTTCTTGTACTTGAGATGAAACACGACCCGCTGCGGAATCCGCTGACCGGCCTGGATTTCAACACTTTCGACCTTGATGGCACACCCCTTCAACTCGTTCAGGACGGGATCAATCGACGTGAACCCGGCGTCGAACTGGACGGAGAAGTCGGAATACCAATCATCCCGAATGTAGGATTCCACCAGCGGAAACAGGTGCAGGATAACAATGGCCACCAATGAGGCCACCAGGCCGATGCCGATGGAACCACATCCAAAAGCCAGGCCGATGACCGTGGCAAACCAAAGGGTCGCCGCCGTCGTGACTCCCCAGACAATGTGACTGCTCTGGCGGATAATAACGCCCGCCCCAAGAAAGCCCATGCCGGACAGCACACCCGCCGCGAGGCGCGCGGGATCGGGATGCCAGGAGGCTGCCGTACCGGTCGCCGCCAGGCTTTTCAAGTAGAAGGAATCCGAAACGATCATCGCGACGCATGAGGATAGACTGACCAGCAGGGTCGTCCGGAGCCCCGCGGCCCGGCCATGCCTTTCGCGTTCAAAGCCGAGAATGGCGCCCATTGCCAGGGTCAAGCCGACTCGCGCGAGAATTTCCAGGTTCAAATCACTCTTCAGATAGTCCCACATAACTTGACCTCCTCATGCTCTCAGCGAAGCGCCGCCTCCAGTGCGCCGGCGACCGTCCGCAGGGCCTTGATCCGGGCGTACAATTTGCAGTTGGCCTCCAGGATGGTCCACGGCGCGTAGGACGTGCTGGTCTGGTTGAGCATGTCCTCGACACACACCTTGTACTGGCGCCACTTGTTGCGGTTACGCCAATCCTCGTCCGTGATCTTCCACTGCTTGAACTTGGTTTCCTGGCGGTCCTTAAAGCGGCGCAGCTGCTCGTCACGGCTGATCTGCAGCCAGAACTTGACGATCACGGCGCCGGAGTCCGCCAGTTGTTTTTCGAACTCATTGATCTCCCGAAAGGCGCGCCGCCACTCGTCCCCGGCACAGAACCCCTCCACGCGCTCCACGAGAACGCGCCCGTACCAGGAGCGATCGAAGACGGTGATATGGCCCGTCCGGGGCACATTTTTCCAAAAGCGCCAGAGATAGTGGTGCGCCTTCTCCTCGGCGGTCGGCGCCGCCACCGGGACCACCTCGTAACCGCGCGGGTCCAGCGCGCGGGTCAGCCGGCGGATGTTCCCCCCCTTGCCACCGGCATCCTGCCCCTCGTACACCACCACGGCGGGAATCTGCGCGACATAGAGGCGGTGCTCCAGATCAAAAATCCGCCGCTGCCACCGGTCGAGTTCCTTCTCATAGGCCCCGCCCTCGAGGCTCAATCCGAGATCGAGGCGGTCAAGGATACCATGTTCCCGGAGGGGCGACCGCTTCGGCACCGGCATGGGCCGGCCCGCCGCGGCGGGCCGGGCGGCGCAACGGTCCAGCTCCGCCTGCACGGCGTGGAGAAGCGTTTCGAAAACCTTGACGCGCGCAAACCGGCCCTGCGTGGCCTCGATCACCGTCCATGGGGCGTGCGCCGCGGAGGTCCGCTCCAGCATGTCCTCCACCGCCCGCCGCCAGCGTTCGTAATCGCGGTGCTGCTGACGTTCAGCCTTGCCGACCTTCCAGGCCGTAGCCTTGTTGCTTTCCTGATTCCGGAATCGACGCTTCTGCTCCGCGCGGCTGATGTGAAGCCAGTATTTGACGATGACCGCGCCGCTGTCGGAAAGTTGCCGCTCAAACGTCTGAATGTCGTCAAACGCCTGCCGCCATTGCCCTTTATCCAGAGTGCGCCCCACCCGCTCGGCGAGCACGCGCCCATACCACGACCGGTCAAACAGGGCCCATTGCCCGGCCGCAGGGGTCGCATTCCAGAACCGCCACAGCCAGGGATAGCGCCGCTCGGTCGCCGTCGCTTCACGGATGGGGTGAACCTTGAATCCGCGCGGATCCAAGGCCTGCGTGAGGCGGTTGATGACGGTGCCCTTGCCGGAGGCATCCCACCCCTCGAACACCAAAATGACCGGTATGCCCGCCGCGCGGGCGATGCGCTGGACCTCGCCCATGCGAATCTCGAGGTCGGGAAAAACGGACTCGTATACCTCGTCGGAAAGGCTCTTTGTCAAGTCAACCAGCTCAAGCATGGCCAACCCTCGCTTCCCCTGGACGGACCGGAAAAAAGAAGATAATGAAGAGTGGTGCACCCGGAGGGATTTGAACCCCCACACCTTGCGGCATAAGAACCTGAATCTTACGTGTCTGCCAATTCCACCACGGGTGCCCGTAAAAGATGGGGGATACTGATAGCAACATCGTCACGCCCCTGTCAACAGTTTCAATGGGTCATTATCCGAGTCGCAACTCCACGATCTTATCCTGAATCAGTTTGACGTGACGATGCTCCTCGTCACGCAGGACCGCCACCAAGCCGCGCACCGCCTCGACATGGGTGTTGTTGGCCAGTTCGTCATAGAAACGACGGGCGGCTTCCTCTTTTTTAAGAGCCGCCTGCAAAATCTCCATCGGTGAAGAAAGCCCCTTGGATGCACCCATAATCCCACCTCCCCATGCCATGACTTCAGAAGATCGACAGCCCAAGCCCGATCAATACGACCCCCAGCGCCACTCCGAGTCCCCCCGCGATCCGGCAGCGGATCGTTGTATCGCACAGCGCCTGTGCCGCCCTCCGGAACCGGTACGGCGCGAGCACCAGGGCCATGCCGGCGATCACCCAGCCATACGCCAGCACCACCACTATGAGACGGAGACCGGACGGCTGGAAACGCGCCGCGTCCAACACCGGGCTCGCCACCAGCAACAGCACCCCGCCCAAGGCCCGCGCGGCCAGCAACTTGGCCATGCCGCTTGTGCTTCCATGTCGCTGTGATCAAAAAACCGATTGATACGGTAATC
>JBAXWO010000250.1:0-4633 GCA_037128375.1 bacterium | reverse complement strand
GGCATCAACCTATCGACGGATGAGTCGCGTCTGACCGGATAATCCGTGCCGGTCAGGAAGGTGCCGTCGGGTGAAGCCGCTGCAATCGACAGACCGGGCGGCGATGATCTGCCCTCAGTGTTCTCTGGGACCCTGGTCACTGCCGGGCAAGGGATCGCCGAGATTTATGCCACGGGTCTGCGCTCGGAACTTGGCAAGATCGGCAAGGCGTTGGAGCAGGTCGAGCAGGAGGCAACCTTTCTGCAGAAAGAGACCGGACGCCTGGTTCGCGTGTTCGCGATCGTCGGACTCCTGGCCTGCGCGCTTGTGGTGGTCGTCTTTGCGATCACGCGCGGCGGCGGTATCGACGTCTGGAAGCAGGGCTTTCTTGCCGGCATCGCCATGGCCATGGCCACGCTCCCCGAGGAGTTTCCAGTCGTGCTGACGGTTTTTCTGGCGCTGGGTGCCTGGCGGATCTCGCGCAGCAACGTGCTCACACGGCGGATGCCGGCCGTCGAGATGCTGGGGGCCGCCACAGTGCTGTGCGTCGATAAGACGGGTACGCTGACGCAGAACCAGATGACCCTGCGACAGCTGGCCATATCCGGCAGCGCAACCGACCTTGCGGCGCTTGGAGGTACTATCCCGGAGGATCTGCATGGCCTTCTCGAGAACGCGATCCTGGCGAGCAAGCGCGATCCCTTCGATCCGATGGAGCGGGCTCTGCATGAGGCAGGAGACCGGTTGATCAAGAATACGGAACACCTGCATCCGGGCTGGTTGCTGGCGCGCGAGTATCCATTGACCCCCGGCCTGCTTGCGGTGAGCCATGCCTGGTCCACGGGGAACGGCGACGAGGTGGTGGTGGCGGCCAAGGGCGCACCCGAAGCCATTGCCGATCTCTGCCATGTAACGCCGGCTCAACAGGAGTCCCTGTCGCGGCAGGTGGCCGCCCTGGCGTCGCAGGGGCTTCGGGTTTTGGGTGTGGCGCGGGGTCTTACGCATGAGGGCAGCCTTCCTGAGGAACATCACGATCTCTCTCTTGAACTCGTTGGGCTGCTCGGGTTTGAGGATCCACTGCGACCAACGGTGCCTGCCGCGGTCGCGGAGTGTCAGGCGGCGGGAGTGCGCGTGGTGATGATCACGGGGGACTACCCCGCGACGGCCCAGAGCATCGCCCGCCAGGCCGGACTCGCGAATTGCGAGACGGTGATGACCGGGCCCGAACTCGACCGGATGTCCGACGAGGATTTGGCCCGAAGGATTCGGGAGGTGCAGGTTTTTGCACGCGTTATTCCCGAGCAGAAACTGCGCATTGTTATGGCCTTGAAGGCGAACAACGAGGTGGTCGCCATGACCGGAGATGGCGTCAACGATGCCCCGGCACTGAAGGCCGCTCATATCGGCGTCGCCATGGGAGGGCGTGGAACAGACGTGGCCCGCGAGTCCGCGTCACTCGTACTGCTGGATGATGACTTCTCATCCATTGTCGCGGCGGTTCGTCTTGGACGGCGCATTTTTGACAACATCAAGAAGGCGATCGCCTTCATTCTGGCCGTACATGTGCCCATCGCGGGACTCTCCATGGTTCCGGTGTTTTTTGCCGGGTGGCCGCTGCTCCTGCTGCCGATCCATATCGTGTTCCTGGAACTGATTATCGACCCGGCCTGCACCCTCATCTTTGAGGCCGAGGATGCCGAGGCCAATGTGATGCAGCGGCCGCCCAGGAGCCCGGATGAGAAGCTCTTCTCGATGCGGTCGATCGGTCTGGCGGTGATGCAGGGGGTCAGTGTCCTGGTGGTCTGTCTTGGCGTCTTCCTTTTCGCGCGCGCCGGCCATTCCGATGACGCTGCCCGTGCCCTGACGTTCACGACCCTGGTCGTGGCCTTCGTGGTCATCATTCTCGTCAATCGGTCCTGGACGCGGTCCGCTTGGGCGATGCTGCGTGTTCCCAATGCCGCGATGCGGTGGGTGGTGCTCGGCGCCTGCGCCCTGCTCGCCGCGGTGCTTGTCGTCCCCTCTGCCCAGCGTCTGTTTCACTTTGCACCGCTGCATCCGATGGATCTCCTCCTCAGTATCGTGGCCGGATTAGTCTGCGTCTTATGGTTCGAGTTTCTGAAACTGGTCCGGCGGCACAGGGGGGGGTGGCTGTAAGTCTCGATAGACTCCGCCCTCATGACCGGCTATTTTCTTCACCCGTGAACAACCTCGATTCAGCACTGGAACGGCTTTACGCCCTGAGGACATTCGGGATCAAGCCCGGACTGGACGTGGAGATCGCCCTGCTCGAAAGACTGGGAAACCCTCAGGCGTCGTTTGCCGCCATCCACGTGGCGGGGACCAATGGCAAGGGCTCGGTGTGCGCCATGCTAGACGCCGTCCTGCGGACGACGGGATTGACCGTGGGACTCTATACGTCACCGCATCTGGTCCGTTTCAACGAACGAATTCGCGTCAATGGCGTCCCGATCAGCGATGTTGAACTGGCGGAGCTTTTCGAGGCGATGGAAGGCCATGCCGAGGCGGTGAAGCGGGGCGCGGAGGGGCGCGAGGTGACGTTCTTTGAATTCACGACGGCCCTGGCTTTCGAATACTTCCGGCGCCGGCAAGTGCAGGTGGCGGTTGTGGAAGTGGGCATGGGCGGCCGGTTGGATGCGACCAATGTCGTGTGGCCGGTGATATCGGTCATTACGCGAATCGGGTTGGAACACACGGCCTACCTGGGGACGACACTGGCCGCCATTGCCGGCGAAAAGGCGGGGATCATCAAGCCCGGTCGTCCCGTCGTGTGCGGCGCGACACCGGACGAGGCCCGTGAGGTGATTCGGTCCACCGCCCAGGAGCGTAACGCGCCGTATGTGGAGGCGGCGGAAACGGTCACGGCACGGCGTGTCTCGCAGGATCTGACGGGACAAAAAGTGGCCATTACCAGCGGTGACACGGGTTACGGGACGGTGAGGCTCTCCCTTCTGGGCAAGCACCAGTTGGAGAACGTTGTTTCCGTGGTGGCGGCATTGGAGACGTTGGGGGGGTGCAGCCCGCTGAGGGTTCCGCCGGACCTCATTCGGCGCGGGCTGGGGGAGGCCCGCTGGCCGGGCCGTTTGCAGGTGCTTTCGGAAACGCCTCCGGTGGTTCTTGACGGGGCCCACAATCCGGATGGGGCACGGGTGCTCGCCTTGGCCTTGAAGGACCTGTTCAAGAAGCGCAAGGTCGGTCTGATCTGGGGAATGTGCGAGGACAAGGATGCCCTGGGCTTTGCGAAAGCGTTGGGCGGTGCGGTCCACCGGTGCTGGACGGTGCCCATCGCGACGGAGCGGAGTCTTGATCCCGCGAGGTTGGCCCTGCTGGCGAGCGGCGAGGGGTGGGAAACGAAAGTCTCCGGCCTGGTCGCGGCCCGGGAGGAGGCCCGCCAGTGGGCCCTGGATAACCAGGGCGTGGTCTGTATTGCGGGTTCGCTATTCCTGGCGGGGGAAGTGCTGGGGGCCGGGGTAGACTGAAGACCGTAGGCCAACGGAAGACAGCCGGGAGACACTATGAAACATGAGAAGGCGATCGAGATTCTAGTCCGGGGTGTCTGCGTCAAGGAGGGGCGTTTGCTGGTTTGCCAGGGCAAGGGCGCCGCGAATACCTTTCTGCCCGGAGGGCATGTGGAGTGGCAGGAAAAGGCGCGGGACAGTCTCCTGCGGGAGATCCGGGAAGAGATGGGCTGCCGCGCCAAGGTGAAGGAGTTTCTCGGCGCGGTCGAGCATACCTTCATTCAAAAGGGCGAACGGCATTGTGAGATCAATGTGGTGTTCGGTATGGATATCCCCGCGCTGCATCCCGATCGGGACCCGGAAGCCTGCGAGCATTGGATCACCTTCAAGTGGATCCCGTTATCCCGTTTGGCGCAGAACCATCTGGAACCCTGGCCGCTCCGGAAACTGATTCCAGGCTGGTTGCGTCCCGGTCGTCCGGTGGAACATTGGGGGAGTACAGTCTAGGGCGCTGCGTTTTCAGCGGTCTCAAACCTGACAACAGTGATTTCTTGCACAAACCCATGGTGTACTCCATAATGAGCGTATGAAAACTCTCACAATCACAGAAGGCAGGGGACGGCTAGGGTACTGGCTCAAGAAGGCTGCGCAAGGAGATGACATCGGTTTTATGTTTGAGGGGAAGGTTGTTGCCCTGCGGCCTGTGGAGGTCTATTCCTCGGACTACGCACTCCAGGAATACGGATTGAGCGAACAAGAAATGGCATCGGCTGAGAAACGGATTGGCGATGACATCAAGGCGGCGCGCGCTCGCGGGGATCTCTCACCCTTCACCGGGGGCAAGAATGATTTCCGTTGAACTGACCAAAAGGTTCAAACGAATTGTGAGGGAAGCAGGGCGCGAAGATGAAGTGTCAGCCACGCTGAGGCTCGTGCGAGACGGCTTCGGGAATCCGCACGCGCATGCCGGAATTTCAATCCGCAAACTCGGAAAGAGGACCTACGAATGCCGCACAGGTCTGGCTTGGAGGCTGGTTTTTATGGCGCAAAAAGGGGTGCTCACCTTCGATTTTGCCGGGGACCACGATGAGGTTCAAAGCTATCTGCGCGGTCACGCATAAGGTCAGACTTCCTGATCTCGCCGGAAAATGAGTTGGCACATTTTGGGGGCCGTCAGG
>JBAXWO010000025.1:0-12955 GCA_037128375.1 bacterium | reverse complement strand
ATGGCCCGCACCTGCTGCCGCACTCCGCCCAGGATGGCCAGCAAGGATACCAGGGCGGTCATACCCAAGGTAAGACTGATAAAAGCCAGGCCGATGCGCGCCGGTTGAGCCCTTGTGCCTTCGCCGATATCGCGAGCCAGTGAGGTCCATTGCATGGGGTGACTACTCCGTAACGGGTGTTTCGGTCACGGTTCCTTCATGGCAGACCAGGCGCCGTCCGCAATACGGCAGCAGGGCCGGGTTGTGGGTGGCCAGCGCGATGGCGATGCCCCGCCGGCTCAGTTTCTGGAAACATCGCATAACACCCTCGGCGGCGGCGGGGTCCAGGTTACCGGTGGGCTCATCCACGAGAAGGAGATCGGGTGGCAGGGCGACCGCCCGCGCGATCGCCACGCGCTGCATTTCCCCGCCCGACAGCAGCCGGGCCGGCTGCCCTTCGTGTTGCCCGAGCCCCATCTCCACCAGGGCCTCACGCGCCAGGCGGCGTGCTTCTTCCTTCGGGATGGTCAGGTACCGGAATCGGAAGAGGACGTTTTCCAGGACCGTCCGGTGACCCAGCAGGCAGAAACGCTGGAATACCATGCCGACACGGAGTTTGCGGAGAGCGTTCAAGTCCGGGTCGGTCAGTGCGGTGGTGTCGCGGCCGCCGAAATGAATCCGGCCGGACGTCGGCCGGTCCAGCAACGCCGCCAGATTCAGGAAGGTGGTTTTGCCCGAACCGGAGGGTCCGGTGATGGCGGTGAATTCGCCGGGATATAGGGCGACGTTCACCGATTGCAGGACGGTCACGGAATCGCGCGCCGAACCATACCGCTTCGACACGCCCTCCATGGACAGGATGGGTGGGGGACGGTCCGTCATGGTAACACGACCTGATCTCCGGGGATGACCCCTTCAAGGACTTCGAACCAGCGTGCATTACCGGGTCCGAGTTTCAGTGGTCGGCGTGCCGCCCGCCCCCCGGCTGTACGCACCTCGCAGGACGGTGCGCCCTGGTCCCAGCGCACCGCTGCCCGCGGGATGAGTACGGTGTTGGGCCGGTCAACGGCGTTGACTTCCATATGGAGCGACATTCCCGGACGCAGGCGCGTATCCAGGCCGTCGAGCCGGATGACAACGCGGAAGAATTTCTGCCAGAGCGGGTAACCCGGTTGGGGTTGAGCCATGGCGCCCAGCGTCTCGACGGTTCCGTTCAGGCGGCAGTCGGGGTAGGCCAGCGGGGTGATGAGGGCGGTTTTGCCGGGCTGAACCAGGGCGAGATCCGATTCAGGAATGAAACCTTGCGCCGTGAACTCGCGCATATCCGGAAGGCACAGAAACGGCTGGTTGGGATAGAGGGAATCCCCCACGCGGAGGGGCCTGAACTCGTTGCCGACGTGCAACGGGAGGTAGACCACCAACCCATCCGCGGGGGCGGTAATGACGCAGTTGGAAGATTGTCGTTGCGCCACGAGGACCTGCTGGCGGGCCGCGTCCAGATTGGCGCGAGCCTGGGCCAGTTTGGCGGGGTACAGGTGTTCGGCTGACAGCTTTTCGCGTTGGTCGAGTTGGACCTGTTTCGCCGCCAGGTGGGCAAGTTTCACGGTTTGCTGGTCAATCTCGCGGGGAGAGATGAGTCGGCGGTCCGCCAACTCGCGGGTGTCGGTCAGGATCTGGTTCTCCGTGTCGATGAGGTTTTGGAGTTCCAGCCGCTGCACGGCGACATCCCGTTTTTCGAGGGGTATTTCGGCGTTTTCCAGGGCGTCAAGAGCCGCTTCGGAGCGGGCGAGTTCACTTCCAAGTTTGACGAGATCGGTTTCGAGTTGGGAGGCGTCCAGACGCGCGAGCACGTCGCCCTTCCGGACCTGGGCACCCTCGGGGAGCAACTCGATGAGCGTGGCCCGTCCCTGGAAGAGGGAGAGGATGGTTTCCACATGGCGGGCCTCGAGGGTCCCTTCACAGGCGGTTCGTACGGACAGGGGGCCCCGGATGACGCGGTCTTCTCCGGGAACGGGGGGCGGTGAATCGGAACGGGAACAACTGTTCCCGAACAGAACCGTGACAACCAGCAGCATGATGACGGGGTAACGGGTTCTCATGGGGGGAGTTCCAGGGGTTTCGGTTTGAGCGTGTCAGGGGTTTCGGTGAGGGTCCCCATGGCGCGGAGCAGTCGATATCCGGCAAGGCAGACCTGAGAGCGTGAGGTCAGAAGGTCGGTCTCGGCGGCAATGAAGGCGTTGTCGGCATCGGTGGCGGCGAAACTATCGCCCCGTCCCATCTCGAAGAGACGGCGGGCCAGTTCGGCGCGGGCCAGGGCCGCCTCGTGGTTCCGGCCTGCGTTGGCCAGTTCGGCGCGGGATTGACGATAGGCTGACGCGGCCTGCTGCACCTCGCGGGCGATGGAGAGCGACTTGATCCGGATGACCTCGCGGGCGGCTTGAATGTCCAGCGCTGCCACCGCAACGGCGGTCTTGTCCCGGTGCTGGCGAAGGTTCATCTGTCCGGCGATCCCGATGGTCCAGAGTTGGCGGTCGAAATCCAGCGTGTCGGCAAAGCGCGAATCCCGGTCATATTGCTGGTGGGCGGCGACCAGGTCGAGATCGGGTTGCAGGGAGCGGCGGGCGAGTTTTTCCTGGCGTCGGGTGGCGAGATAATCGTCAAGGGCCTGGGCGTAATCCAGCCGGTTGCCCAGGGCGGTCCGGATGGCCGATTCCACGGGAGGGACGTCCATATCCGGCAGGGGCGCCGCCGCGAGAGTCAGTTGTTCATCCGCCGGTTGACCGAGCAGTTCGGCCAGTTCCACGGCGGCTGAAACGGCCTCTTCGCGGTGCGAGTCCAGGTGGGTCTGGGCTTGCCCCCATTGCAGGTCGGCGCGGAGGGCGTCGACGCGTGTCGCGCGGCCCTGGCGTTCCCGGATACGGGTCAATTCGCGCAGTTTTCCGGTGCGCTCGAGAATGGATTCGTCACAGGTGATTTGTTTGCGGAGGCGGGTCAATGTTTCGAAGGCCCGGACGACGTCGACGACGAGATCCGCCTTCTGGAGCTCCCAGTGGCGGGTTTCGGCGCGCAAACGCTCACCGGCGGCGGTTATGCCCTCCTCGTTGACCAGTTTCCCGAAATGGCGGAACAGCGGCTGACGCACATCCACCTTGATGGCGGATCGCCAGTTCTCGTCCACGAACGAGGGGTAGCGGGTCGATTCCACCCCGAGCCCGAGTTCCGTACCCCAGAGCAGTTTTTTCTCCGCACGCAGGCCATACTGCCAGTCGGAAGCCTCGTCCGTGACATTGAGACTGCCGACCGGAGAGATTTCGGTGTCGAATTCTTCCCGGGCGGCCTGAACGCCGAAACGTTCACGTTCGACTCGCAGGGCGCCCTGGGCCAGGGTAACGTTGTGTTGCAGCGCCGTTTGGAGGGCGGCATCGAGTGTAAGCGGCTCGCCGGTGGGAACGGGACGGGCGCGGGCCGGGGAAAGAGCAGAGAGAATCAGAAGCAAGGCGCATGCGGTCCGCACGCTGGGGCGGGCTGGGACGCCACTCCTCACTGAAATCCTTTCCTCATTCGGGTGCGATCCGGCATTTCCTTGAAGTAGACCTTGTGCTTGAGCACGAGTTCCCATTGCTTGGCGTACTTCAGAAAGGCGCCGTACGAGGCCATGAGCGCGATCGCCAGTCCATGCCGGCCATCCAGGAACCCGCGTTTAAGGATATATCCCTTGAAGAATCGAAACAGGGGATGAAGCAACATATCGATCCAGGAGAAGCGACGACCCTGCACGAACCGTTGCTGGGCGGTGATGGTGGAGAACCGGTTGAGGGTATGGATGTGGTCCGCCAGGTCATCGTAGGTGTAGTGCCAGATCGGGTTCTTCAGTCGTTTGACGGGCCCACGCACCACCACCTTGTCATGCGGTTCCTCGCCTTCGGTTCGTCCGAAGTCCTTCTTGAACAGGCGGAGTTTGACGTCGGGGTACCATTCGCCGTGACGAATCCAGCGGCCCAGGTAGTAGACTTGGCGGGGGAATTCGTACCCCACGTAGGTGGAGGGACCGGATTCGAAGATGGCGTCGATCTCTTCCTTCAGGGCGGGGGACATTTCCTCGTCAGAATCCATGAACAGCACCCAGGGGTGCTGGGCGAAACCCCGGACCGTATTGCGCTGGCCGACATAACCCAGCCACTCGCGCTGAAAAACCTTATCCGTGTAGCGGCGGCAAATCTCGATCGTGCGATCCGTGCTGAAACTGTCGAGTACGATCAGCTCATCGCACCAGGCGAGACTCTCCAGACACCGGCCGATTTTTTGTTCCTCGTTGAAAGTCAGGATGCACGCTGAAATTTTTTCCCGCATAAAATCACTCTCACAGGGGTTGGGCCGATCCAGGTTGTTGGACGGGGGGTGCGGTGTTTGTCCCCGGGGTTACGGACCCCTCGCTGGGGGGCGCCAGTTCGACGTCTGCAGGCAGGTCCCTGGGCTGGATCCGCTCCGCCTGAAGCGCTCCGTAGTAGTGAACACGGAGGACGAAGCCATAATACTGCACGGGCGGAATGTTGTTGTTGTCGGGTATCGGAGCGACATAAGAGGCCTCCACTGTTTTTTCCTCCGTCGCGCGCCAGGGGCCCTGTACCGGCAGCGGCGCGGTGGGAACCCGGGCGCGGGTCGGGCCGATCTTTCCGGTTTCCGGCTCACGGTCGTAGAAGCGGATTTCAACGCGAACCGCGTCGGTATCGATCTCCTTTTGAAGTTCCGTGGCGACCAGGCGGATGTTGAGAAGGCGCATATCGCGGTACTGTTCGGTTTCAGGGAACTTGCTGATCCCGGCCTCGACGATCTTGATTCGCCCTACAAAGGGAAAGACGAGTTCTTCCCGGGCGCGGGCAAGGCGTTTCAGTTTCGTTGCCGCCTGTTCCGCGAGGGAGGCGTCGGAGGCCCTTTCCCGAACGTGGGTCCACAGCGCCACGGCAGGTTCAAGTTTGCCCTGTTCCTCAAGCAGGGCGGCGCGGGCGACGGACGCGTCCAGGAAGTCCGGCTTGATGGTTTCGATCGCGGACAGAAGTTGTTCCGCAGCGGCGGGCCCCTTGTTGCTGGCCAGGTTTTGAGCCTCTTCCATCATGTCCCTGACCTTGGATTCGAGCAGGGCATTTGCAGCCGCCTCAAGTTCCTGCCGGGCGATGGCGATGGTGTCGGATGCGGCGTTGCTCTCGGCGGGAACGGAGCGTTCCGGGCTACTGGAGGGCCCGTTGGGTGGGGGCGTGGCGGCTGACGGCACCGGCTCCACCTGTGGGGCGACGGCGGGTTCCGTTGCCGGCGTAACGACCTTATCAGGAGGTTGGGGCGGGGGCGATTCCGGTTCAACGGCAGGGGTTGGGATGGGCGGCGGAGGGGGAGTCCTGGGCCGGAGTGTCGTGTTGCTCCGGATGGAAGCAGGTTGGCCGGGCCGGGTCGATTTTTGCGGAAGGGTGGGGCGGCACTGGAACAGGGCGTAGAGGAGGCCGAGCATGACCAGCAGCGCGCCGATCCCCGGCAACCACTGGGTGTAATGGCGAAGGTGGCCTTCCTTCTCGCCCTGCACTTCCGCCTGGACGTAGGCCTGTACCAGGAACCGGGTTTGGCCGACCTCGATCACGTCGCCGTGTTTGGGGTGGACTTCCCGGGCCTCCCGGTTATTGATCAGCAGGCGATTCATGGAGCCGAGATCGCGGATGAACAACCCTTCGGGTGCGTGCGAGATCTCGGCGTGCTCCAGGGCAATTTCCGGATCGTTAAGCCGCAGGCCGCAGGTTTCGGCCTTGCCGATGACCATGGGCTCGCGGGTCACGGTGACGCGCTCGCCTCGCCGTTCACCGTTCAGGATGACAAGTCGGTAAATCATGGTTGCGCCGCGTATACTACATGATGGACTGCTCGATCGGCAATTGTGGAGTGAATTTAATCCCGGTCTTGATTTGGTTTGCGCAGCATGCCAGTATCTCCCCTTTTAGCATGCAGCACGCGCTTGGGGAAAAGAGTTTTTTCGGGGCGGCGACGGGAACCGTGGAGGAGCGAGGCAAATGGCGGAAGACCTTCAGAGTTTAATCGATCGCATTCAACACGACGGGTTGGCCAAGGCGGAGGGCGAAACCCAACGCATGGTGGCCGCCGCGCAGGAGCAGGCGGCGAAGCTTATTCAGGACGCTGAAGCGCAGGCGAAGGCGAGAGTCGAGCACGCGGACCGGGATAGCCAGATTTTCGTTGAGCGCGGCAACAAGGCTCTTGAACAGGCGGCGCGCGACGTGATCCTCTCGGTTCATCAGGCCGTGTCGGAGACGCTGGACCGGCTTGTCTTGCGGACGGTGGGTGAGGTTCTGACCCTGGATGTTGTCAAGCAGATGATGGTCAAGGTGGTGGAGTCATACTGTGCCCGGCAGGGGGATTGCACCGGGGTCGATCTGCTGGTGGCTCCGTCGGACCAGAAGAAGATCGTGGAGTTCTTCCTGCAGGAGTACCGGTCCGCGATTGACAAGGGTGTCGAGATTCATGTCGACAGCGGGCTTGTTTCGGGATTCCGCGTATCGATCGAGGGGACGCAGGTCCACCACGACTTCACGCCGAAGGAGATTGCCGCGGCGTTAAGCAAGATGCTCCGTCCGCGCCTTGCGGAAATCGTGAAGGCTGCCGCGAAGCCATGAACTACTATTACCTGGTTGCGAGTTTGCCCATGCTGACCCTGGGGCGTGAACCCCAACTGGAGGGCGCGGCTTTCCGCGCCCTGTGTGCGGAGCACCTGACGGCCGGTGACCAGGCGGTGCTTGACGAGCTTCTGGAGTCCGGTGGAGCGGGCATGGCGAACCCGTTCGGGTGCGCCTGGCACGAGCGGGAAACCCGTTTGCGCAACGCCATTGTCCAGGCGCGCGCCGCACGCCGCGGGCTCGATCCCGCCCGCCATCTGCGCCCGGAAACGGGATTCGATACCCACACGCGTAAGGCGGTGGACGATGCGTTCGCGCGACCCTCGCCGGCGGAACGGGAAATGGATCTGGACCGGTTTCGCTGGCGGGTGCTGGAGGAATTGGCCGGGTTCGACATGTTCGCGCTGCCGGCCGTGCTGGCGTACGCGATCAAATTGCGGCTGGTCGAGCGGTGGAGCCGGATGGACGCGGCCAGGGGGCGGAGCCGGGTGGATGATTTTGTATCGCAACAAACAGTGACAGCGTCGCTGTGAACGGGGAACGGCAACCATGAGTACGACGGGACGGATCATCGGCGTTAACGGAAACATGATCACCGTGCAATTTGAGGGTGCCGTGGGTCAGAATGAGGTGGCTTTCGCCCGGCAGGAGGATCTCCGGTTGATGTCCGAGGTGGTTCGGATCCGGGGCCGCTACGCGGACCTGCAGGTGTTCGAGGATACCACGGGGCTGGCGGTGGGGGACCCGGTGGAGTTCACCGGCGAAATGTTGTCGGTCGAACTGGGACCGGGTTTGCTCACCCGGATCTTCGACGGGCTTCAGAACCCGTTGCCGAATCTGGCCGAGACGTGCGGGTTCTTTCTGCAACGCGGGGTGTATCTTCCGGCTCTGCCCCGCGACACCGAGTGGGCGTTCACGCCGGTGGCCAGGGTGGGTGACCGGGTGCTGGCAGCGGACACACTGGGGACGGTTCCGGAGGGGATCTTCAAGCACCGGATCATGGTGCCCTTCAGTTTTCGCGGAACCTTGACGGTGACGGAGATCGCGGCGCCCGGCCGTTACCGGATTGAGGAGGTGGTGGCCCGGCTTGCGGACGAGCAGGGGGACACCCACGACGTCCGCATGCTTCAGAGGTGGCCCGTGAAACTGCCCATTCAGGCTTATGCCGAGCGGTTGCGGCCGCTGGATCCCCTCGTCACCAAGATCCGGATCATCGACACTTTCTTTCCGGTGGCGCGCGGGGGGACTTACTGCATTCCGGGTCCCTTCGGGGCGGGCAAGACGGTGCTGCAGCAGTTGACCAGCCGTTATGCCGAGGTGGATGTGGTGATCATTGCCGCCTGCGGCGAACGCGCGGGCGAGGTGGTGGAGACGCTTCGGGAATTTCCGACGATCAACGATCCGCGCACGGGCAGGAGCCTGATGGAGCGCACTGTGATCATCTGCAATACGAGTTCCATGCCCGTGGCGGCGAGGGAGGCCTCGGTCTATACGGCGGTCACGCTGGCGGAATACTACCGCCAGATGGGCCTTCACGTGTTGCTGCTGGCGGATTCGACCTCCCGGTGGGCGCAGGCCTTGCGCGAGATGTCCGGCCGCCTGGAGGAAATCCCCGGTGAGGAGGCCTTCCCGGCGTATTTGGAATCGGTGATCGCCAGCTTCTACGAGCGCGGCGGGGTGGTGACACTGAAGGACGGGTCGGTGGGCTCGGTGACCATTGGCGGCACGGTCAGTCCGGCGGGCGGCAATTTCGATGAGCCCGTGACCCAGTCCACCCTCAAGGTGGTGGGGGCCTTCCACGGGCTGTCCCGGGCCCGCTCCGACGCCCGGCGCTATCCCGCGATCGATCCCCTGGACAGTTGGAGCAAGTATGCCAGCGTGGTTCCCGAGCCGGATGTGGCCCTGGCGCGCCAGGTGCTCCAGCGGGGGAGCGAGATCAACCAGATGATGAAGGTGGTGGGCGAGGAAGGCACGGTGATCGAGGACTTCATGGTGTATCTCAAATCGGAGTACGTTGATTCCGTCTACCTTCAGCAGGACGCCTACGACGCGGTGGATTGCGCCACGACCCGCGAGCGGCAGGGGTATATGTTCCAGGTGCTGCTCCGGGTTCTGCGCGCACGAATGAAATTTGCCGGCAAGGATGAGGCCCGCCAGTTCTTTCAGCGCCTGACCCAGGCGACCCGGGATTGGAACCGGGTCGCCATGGAGTCCGGTGAGTTCAAGCAACAGCAGGCGCGGGTGGAGTCCCTGCTGGCGGAGGTAAGCAGTCATGCATAAAGTCTACCACCGGGTCGACAACAGCGCGGGCAACGTGGTGAACCTCAAGCCCCAAGGCGTGCGGTACCGCGAACTGGCCGAGATCACGTCCCGACGGGTATCCTCGCTGGCGCAGGTCATCCGGTTGGAGGGCGATTCCGTGTCGCTGCAGGTGTTCGCTGGCGCGCGCGGAATTGCCACCGACGCCCATGTCCGGTTCCTCGGGCATCCGATGCAGGTTCCGTTCTCCGAGTCCCTGTTGGGGCGTGTTTTCACGGGCAGCGCCGTGCCGCGGGACAAGGGACCGGCGCTCAAGGACGGGATGATTGGGATCGGCGGTCCCTCGGTGAATCCGGCCAAGCGCATCATTCCGCGCAAGATGGTGCGGACGGGTATTCCGATGATCGATGTCTTCAACACCCTGGTCGAATCGCAGAAACTGCCGATTTTTGCGCGTGCGGGCGAGCCCTGCAATCCGTTGCTGGCGCGCATCGCCCTGCAGGCGGAAGTGGACGTTATCGTGCTGGGCGGCATGGGGCTGAAACACGACGACTATCTCTCGTTCCGTGACACGCTTGAGGAGCAGGGCGCCCTGTGCCGGGCGGTGATGTTCGTTCATACGGCAGCCGACCCCGTGGTCGAGTGCCTGCTGGTGCCGGACATCTGCCTGGCGGTGGCCGAGCAATTCGCACTGGCCAACAAGCGTGTCCTGGTGCTGCTGACCGATATGACCAACTTCGCCGACGCGCTGAAGGAGATTTCCATCGCCATGGAGCAGGTGCCCTCCAATCGCGGCTATCCGGGCGATTTGTACAGCCAGTTGGCGGCCCGTTACGAGAAGGCGGTGGATTTCGACACGGCGGGCTCGATCACGATTCTGGCCGCCACCACGATGCCGGGCGACGATGTGACCCATCCGGTGCCGGACAATACCGGCTATATCACCGAGGGGCAGTTCTACCTGCGCAACGGACGGATCGAGCCCTTCGGATCGCTGAGCCGCCTGAAGCAATTGGTCAACGGCAAGTCGCGGGAGGATCACCGCGCCATCATGAACGCCATGATTCAGCTTTATGCCGGGTACCGGGAAGTGCTGGAGAAACAGTCGATGGGCTTTCGCATGAGCGCGTGGGACCAGAAGCTGCTCCGCTACGGGATGCGGTTCGAGAAGGAACTGATGGATCTGGCGGTCAATATTCCGCTCGAAGACGCGCTCGATCTCGGATGGAGGATTTTAGCGGACTGTTTCGAGGCGGTTGAGACGGGGATTGCCTCCAAGCTGGTGGAGAAATACTGGCCGAAGCGGTAAGTGGCAAGAGCGATTGGCATGGCCAAGATCAAACATACCAAGAACGCACTCAAGGCGCAGCGCGAGGCGTTGCTCCGGTTCGAGCGCTTTCTGCCCATGCTGCAGCTTAAGAAGACGCAGCTCCAGATGGAATTGCAGAGCATCGAGGTGCAGGTCGCCGAAATGACGGCCCGGGAGGCCGATGTGCGAGGGGGGCTGGAGCGGTGGGTGTGGCTGTTTGCCGAGCCGGCGGAGTTGGCGGGGTTGACGCGGGCCGCCCGGATCGTCCTGGGCGAGTCCAACATCGCCGGGGTGAGCGTACCGGTTTTCAAGGACGTGGTGTTCGCGCGCGACGAGCCGGACTTGTTCGCGACGCCCACCTGGGTGGATGATGCCGTCACGGTCCTGGAGCAACTTATTCGGAACCGGATCGCGATTCGCGTGTTGGCGGAGCAGAAACGACTGATCGTCGAGGAATTGTGCACGACCTCGCAGCGCGTGAACCTGTTCGAGAAAGTGAAGATCCCGGAGGCGCGGGAACATATCCGGGTGATCAAGATCTTCCTCGGCGACCAGCAGACGGCGGGGGTGGCGCGCGCCAAGTTTGCCAAGGGGCGCACCGCCGATTTCGAGGAAAGCGGACTGATGCACCCGGCCATGGAGGAAACGGTGGGCGCCCCATGATCGTACCGATGAAAAGTGTGACGCTGCTGTGCCTGCTTTCCGATCAGGAACGGACCCTGACGATGTTGCGGGCCCTGGGCGTGCTGCATCTCGCGCCGGTGGGGACGTCGGACAGCGGGGAGTTGGAGCAGGTGCGAAGCCGGTTGGCGGCTGCCCGTGAGACCGTCGAGGCGCTGGCCGGCCACCCTGTTGCCGCCGGTGTCGCGGGGGAGGGCGGCGACGCCCTGGAAGTGGTGCGGGAGGTTCAGGATCTGCTGCGACGCCGGAAGGAACGGCAGGGAGCCCTGGAGGCCCTGGATCGCGACAGGATGGCGCTGGCGCCTTACGGGGATTTCGATCCCGAGTCGGTTCGGAGGCTGCAGGCCGTCGGCGTTTCGGTGCGGTTGTTTCAGGTTCCTTCCGGGGCGGCGCTGCCCGAAATCGAGGGAGGCCTGGTGCGCGTGCTGAGTGACGACAAGACCCATCGGTATCTGGCGGTGGTCTCCCGTGGGCCGGTGGAGTGCAGCGGTCGGGAGTTCCCTCTTCCGGAGCGGGCACTAAGGGAAGTGGAGGCCGAGGGCGTGGCGGTTCGCCAGGCATTGGACTCGGCCGGCCGGCGGCTGGAAGAGCTCAGGGGGTGTCGCGCCGGGGTGGAAGATTTGGTCCGGATGCTGGAGGAGCAGGAGCGGTTCCTGCTGGCACGTGACGGGATGGGCAGTTGGGAGCGGGTCAGCTACCTCAAGGGGTATTGTCCCATCCAGACGGAACCCTGGTTGCGCGAGGCCGCCGCCGCGGGGGGGTGGGGGTTGCTGGTGCGGGATCCGGAGCCGGGCGAAGCCGTCCCGACACTTCTAAGCAACGCCCGCTGGGTCCGGCCGATCAAGGCGGTGTTCGATATGATCGGGATTCTCCCGGGCTACCAGGAGATCGATGTCAGCGCCTGTTTTCTCCTGTTTTTCAGTTTATTTTTCGCCATGCTGGTGGGGGATGCCGGGTACGGGTTGGTGTTCCTGCTCTTGACGGTGGCGGTCAGAATGAAGATGCCCAAGGCGCCCATCCAGCCGTTTGCCTTGATGGGCATCATGAGCGTATGCACCCTGATCTGGGGTGTGCTGACGGGCACGTATTTTGGTGTGGCGAATCCGCCCGCCTGGCTGCTCAGGTATAAGATCAACTGGCTGGCGAACGAGGACAATCTGAAGCTGTTCTGCTTCATGATCGGGACGGCCCATCTCATGGTTGCGCATGCCTGGAATGGGATCCGGAACCGCCGGACCTGGCAGGCCCTGGCGCAACTGGGCTGGATGGGGACGACGCTCTGCATGTTCTATTTTTCGCGTTTGATGGTGCTGGCCTATCCCCTGCCGGGCTTTGTGGTACCGCTGATGGTGGGCAGTACGGTGCTGATTGTGCTGTTTATGACGCCGATCAAGGCGCTGAAGGCGGAATGGTTCAATCACGCGATGCTGCCGCTCAGTCTGGTGAGCAATTTCATGGATGTCATTTCCTATGTGCGGCTTTTTGCCGTCGGGATGGCGTCGCTGGCCCTGGCACAGGCCTTCAACGATATAGCATCCGGTTTTGGCGGCGGGGTGTGGGCGACGGTGGGAGCGGCCCTGGTGCTGTTCCTGGGGCACGCCCTGAACCTGGCACTATCGGCGATGGGCGTGCTGGTGCATGGTGTGCGGTTGAATGCGCTGGAGTTTTCCTCCCACATTGGATTGTCCTGGACGGGGTTTGCCTATGACCCGTTCGCGAAAAAGGTGTAGACTGGGCCGAGAAAGATCAGACTAAGGAAAGGGTTGAAGCATGGATGCGAACAATATGGCGGGGTTGTGCAAGTTCGGGGCCGCTATGGCTATTTCGTTCGGCGCGTTCGGGTCGGCGATGGGAATCGGTGCGGCCGGTCCGGCGGCGGTCGGGGCGTGGAAGAAACTATACGCGCAGGGCAAGGCCGCGCCGTTTATCTTTGTGATCTTTATCGGCGCGCCGTTGTCTCAGACGATCTACGGCATGTTGTTGATGAACTTCATTTTGGCGGCCAGTAAAGATCATCCCGAGCAATGGCTGGGAATGTTGGGGGTGGGTTTCTTTGGAG
>JBAXWO010000249.1:0-4673 GCA_037128375.1 bacterium | reverse complement strand
GTTCCATCGCCTGTCCATTCTTCTGCTTGGCCACCCGCGCTGTAAGCTTGCCTGTGTCGAGTTGGATACGCTTGCCGCGCAACTCCCTGACCAGGCCGAACAGCCGTGTTCCCTGCCCTGCGCCGAGCGTCAGGTCCGTGTTCTGAGCTACTTCCACGAGGGTGCCGTCGGCATACGCAAGTTTCACGTAGCCGTCGGGCCCCAGCGTCATGTGGGTGCCGGGGGTAAGTGTCTCGCCGTTTCGGATGCCAGTTGGACTCAGGACTCCGGGATCCTGACCCCCTGAACCCTCAGCCCTGACCACTGAACACGTCCCCCTCACCTCCGCCACCCGCGCCACCACCGCCGTCTCCGCCTGTTTCGCCTGCCACATGTTGAACCCGCCCACGCACAGCACGAGTGCAGCGGCTGCGGCTACCCCGCGGAGCCACCATGATTGCCACAGGCTGGGTGCCATGGAGGGGACTCTCCCCTTGTGGGCGGCGAACTCCCGGGCCACAAGCGTCTCCTTGACGAGGGCCCGAGCCATCGTATCCAGAGTCGCCAGACGAATGAGTTCGCGGCGGATATCCGCATCTTTCAACGCCAGTTCTTCCAGTTGCGCCAGTTCCTCAGGGGTTTCCACCCCGTCCAGGTAACGCGAAACAATTCGTTCGCCAGTCCGGTCCATCATCGCCCCCCCTCTTTCTCCATCGCCATCGTCTTTTCCATGCAGTCGCGAAGCCATCGCCGGATACGCATCATCCTCATCCCCACAGCCTCCACGCTCTTCTCGAGCCTGACGGCGATCTCGACCAACGGCTGATCCTTCTCGAATCGCATGGTCACCAGATCCCTGTCGTTCGACGGGAGTTTTTCCATACACGCCGCCAAATGAGAGAGCCGCCAATCTGATTCCTCGGTCTCATCGCCGGCCGTAACGGCGAGGGCTGCGATCGCCGCCTCCGAGAAGACCAATTTGGACCGCGCCAGGACCTGGCGGCGCTTGAGCACCTGGAGCCGGGCAATACCCAGGGCCCAGGCGCGAAAACTGCGGGTCTGGTCAAATTCGCCGTATTTCCGCCATAGCACCATGGCCACCTCTTGAAACAGGTCATCGGTCGCTGCCCAGTCTCGTGTGGCTGCGAAAAAATAACCGCGCAACTGCGTTTGCATCGGTAATAACAGTTTCTCGAACGCCTCGTGGTTCTGGTCGTCGCTCATGAGCCGTAATCCGCCTCAACTATAATCCTTCCGATCTGCAATAACCTAACGGCATTTCCCCTCAAAAGGAGGCCGTGCCCTTCCATTCAGCGATCCCCGCCCAGGCGACTTTCCTGAAGCGCACTTCAGGCCCGTCTCACCGACGTCACTTCGCGGCTACCCCGCTGTAGGTCTTGAGTGCGGCTTCGAGATCCGCGCGCAGGCTCGGGAGTTGCCCCGCTGGGACGAGCGCCAGGGCCGCGTTTACGGTCGCGACAGCCTTACCCTTCTGGCCGTTGCGGAAGTAGGCGAGCGCCAGCGCACGGAGGACCTGTGGATTCCCGTGCCCGGTCAGATCGGCAGCCTTCTCGGCGTATCGCAGGGCCGTCTTGTTATCGCGTAGTTCCGGGGGTTCGCAGGTCATCAGGGTCATGGCGGCCTCGAACTGCGCATCCGCGTCATTCGGCATGGCTTCGGCCAGGCGCTTGCAGGTGTCCACCACGCGCGCCATGTCCTTCTGAGCGTCGTATAATTCCAGCAGTAATCGCAGGTTCGCGGGCGCGCTCCGCGGCTCCAACTTCAACGCCGCCTCCACGTCCGCCGCCGCGTCCATGAACCGTTTGAGGGCCATGCGGTCCTGGGCGCGCAGAAGCAGGTCCGCCGCCGTCGTCAACGACTGTTTGTCCCGCTCAGCCACGCTGTCCGGGGCCAACGCATCCAATTCCGCGCAGAACATGAGTTCCGGATCGCCGTATTCGACCAGGGAGGCCACCAGGGCGTTTACGGTGCGTGCCACCCGGGCCCTGGCCAGTTCCCTGCCTCCGGCCATCACGCAGACGGGCTTGTCCAGGTCGGCCAGGCGGTCGTCCAGAAGGATCGTCAGACGTTCCACATGGCAGGCCTGTTCGATGCGGAAGGTATTGCCGTCACGACTGGCCACCACGCGCTGAAAGACCGAGGGCGAATCGTTGCGCAACCAATAGAAACGATGGCGGAGATACCCGGTGAAGGCGTAGCTCCGCTCAAGCAACTTCGACATATCCGCCTTCCCGTAAGGAATCGGGAGGATGGGCTGCTGCCAGACGATCCGCTTCGGCAGCGTATCGCGCGTGAACTTGCCCAGCCACTCCGGCGTATCGCGGTCGTTGATCATGTGCGTCTGACCGGCGTGCTCCTTGTACGCGAGCAGGTATCCCCCGGCGTCGCGGCTGTGCAGCCCCTGGATGACCTCGGCAAAGGCCTTGGCCAGGGGATAGCGCTGGTAGTCCATGTCCTTCGTGCCGATCTGGATCATGATGGGCAGATTGCGCAGATTGTCCGGCGCCGCGCGCCCCCTGGCACCGAGATAAGTGAAGCCCGAACTGCCCGCCACGGCTGCCCACCGGTCCGGCATGGAAGGCCCGAGATGGAAGACCCCGATCGCGCCCATGGAGAAACCCATGAGATACACGCGGTCCGGATCGATCTCCCACAGGGCAGGCAGTTCGGCGATCAATCGTTCGAGGGCCGCCACGGAGCGCGGCTCGTTCCAACTGCCGGCAGAATCCACGGGCGAGCGTGGACATACGCAGAGTCCCTGCTTGATGGGGTACTGCCGCAGGGTCACCACCCAGCTCGTGTCGTTCCCGCGCGGATCCGGGCCGCCGCTGTGCAGGTTGATGAACACCGGCCACCCCTTCTCCGGTTTCTCACCGATGGTCATGGCACCGAACCGCATGGCGACCTTGACCTGGGTGTCCGGCTTTTCCCGAAAGTCGGTCTGCACGATTCCCAGGAAGACGTTCCCCGCCTTCTGCCACGCGGCCGGAAAAGCCAGCTTCTCGGATGTCTTCTCCGACCTCGTGGTCTTCAGGCGTTCGATCCAGGCCTGCCACAGGTCCTTGCTCCAGGCCTCAGCTCCGGCCTTGGAGAGCGGAGGGTAGTTGAAATCCGGCCGTTTGGTCCTGGTCTTTTCCGCAGGCGAAAGTCCCTCGTATTCCGCATAGATCGTGAGCAGTTTGCCCAGTTCCTCGGCCGGCGGCACGGGGGGCTCGCCTGCCGTCGCAACGGCCGCCGACAGTATCGCCGCCACAAGAAACCGGATCACTCGGCCTGCACGGATGTTCTTCATGACATTCCCTTCCTTTCAGTCGGCATCCTGTGGCATACGACGGGACTTGGCGGCAAATGAGTCCCCGGGGCCACAAGGCGCCGCCTCTGCGGAACGGCCTCCTGCCAATTGTCCACAGGCGGCTTGAACACCCTGACCGCGCGACGGGCGGATTCTCGCAAACAGTCCTTCCGCCACCAGCCAGTCGCGGAACCGACGCACCTGCCTGGGGTCCGGCGCCGCAAGATCATCCGACCCGCCCGGGTTATAAGCAATGATATTGACCCGGACGGGAAGATCTTGAAGATAGCGGACCACCTGCCCGGCGTGTTCCTGCGAGTCGTTCACCCCGGCCAGCAGGACATACTCCATAAACAGCACCCCTTTCTTATCGAGGAGAAACGCGCGCAGGGCCTCCTTAAGGCGGGCCAACGGATAGCGCCGATTGATAGGCATGAGCCGGCTGCGGAGCGCGTCGTCGGCCGCATTGAGCGACACGGCCAGGCGCAGCGTCGGGAGATTCGCGGCGCCAAGTTTGCGAAGGCCCTCCACATGGCCCGCGGTGGAAACCGTGATATGGCTGCAGGCAACGTCGAGGCCGTGCTGGTCGGAAATCACCCGTACCGCCTGGATGACCTGATCGACATTATCCAGCGGCTCGCCCATTCCCATAAAAACGATGTTGTCGATCCGGTGCTTGAGGATGAACCGGGCCGCATAAACCTGCCAAACCATCTCCTCCGCGCAAAGATCGCGCACGAATCCCATGGCCCCGGTGGCGCAAAACGCGCAGCCCATCCTGCAGCCGACCTGCGAGGAGACGCACAGGGTGGTACGGCCGGGAGCCGGAATGACAACCGACTCCACGCAGTGGCCATCGGCGAGCGCGGTGCCAAACTTGACGACCCCGTCCGCTTCCTGCCGTGCCACAATCCGGCAGGCCGGTAGCCGCACCTCACGGCCAAGCTGCTCTGCCAGCGCCTGCGCCTTCACGAACTCGGGGGCGGCGGAAAAATGAGTGTCGCCGTTCTTGAAAACTTCCCGGTAGATCGCCGCGGCATAGTAGCGGCTCTTGTCAAAATTCAGCCGCACGTCATCCACGCAGTCCTTAAACGTCAAGGCCAGAATATTCATAGGCAGCTACCCTCCCACCACACCTCGTCAGGATGAACTACTTGCCCCCGTCAGGCAAGTACCGTAGATTCTACCGGGAATCAGGGCGCAGTCCCTGATCATCACATCCAATCGAGGGGGATCGACATGAACTACGCGTCACAAATCCTGGCCCATCTTGGCGAAGGCAGCCGTTTTTCCCAGGTCTTGCTCGTCGCGGGGGCGCCGCCGGTCGAGAAGCGGGGCAATGAGTTTCACATTGTCATCAACGTCGTCCTGTCCCCCGACG
>JBAXWO010000248.1:0-4684 GCA_037128375.1 bacterium | reverse complement strand
AAAGAAGGTCGAGGAGTTACATCGGAGCTGTTTCAGTTACGGAAAGAATCAACATGGGTGACTGTCGGAAAAGCATACAGAGTTAGCGCTTTGTTAGCGCTTCATGAGTCGCGTCGTACATCTATCATTTATCGCAAGCGGCTTGTTTGTAATTGATTGTGTTCATAATAATGGAATAATCTGACGGTGGCATACAATGTGCTCTGCAACAGCAGGGAGTTTTTTGGGGACAGGTGGGGCGCACCATTCCACGGCGTGTGAGGAGCGGTCTGCCCTTGTTGTGTGATCGTAGGCTGGACTGAAGATTTGCTCGGGGGTGCTGGAGGACTTGGATGGAAACGGACGTTAAGCTTGTCGAACAAAGAACACACCGCCGGATCCTGATGGAAGCGTCGGCGGGTGTCTCGTTGGTCTGGCGTCGATTCAGTTTTCTTTCACGGCGACCCCAATTCCGGTGTACAACGCGGAATGTCTCGGTTTGCGGTATTCAGATTCAGACCGATCGATTGATCCCGCCAGGCTCCATCTTGAAGCTTTGGGTGCATTCGCCCAGGACAGAATCTTCAGAGCCTCTGAAACTCCGCGGAGAAGTGCGCTGGTCCACTCCCCATAGTTCGACCGGTCTTTTCCTTTCGGGGGTGCTTCTTCACGGGGCGGGCGGAAATATCGCGCTATGGGTGGAGAGTGTGCGAAGCCTTATCAGGCAGCACTTCAAGCCCTCGGGCGCCGAACAGATGGCCTGAATCTTGGTAAGATGCTGTGGAAACCCTGCCGGGGGTGTGTTATCATCCCGCCCCATGAGAAACGACAACGCAGGAGTGCTGGGGGTGGATCGCAGGCTGATCGAGGAGATCGGCATGTTTCAGGGGTTGATGCTGGATACGGAGAAGTATCTGCCGACCCTTCTGGATCCGCGTCATTACCGGTTCGTCGCACGGCACAAGGCTGAAGAAGACGATTCCCTGAAGCAGTTGATCCCTTATTTTATCATCTGCCACGGTGAACGGATCTGGTGTTATGTTCGCGGCAAGAAATCCGGGGAAGGGCGCTTGGTGTCCAAGGCTTCGATTGGAATCGGCGGACACATCAATCATCTTGATGCGAATCTGTTTGAGGATATCTACAGCCGGGCTGCGGTGAGGGAACTGGAAGAGGAAGTCTCGGTTCCTCCGGGATACACGCATAAGATCGTCGCTCTGCTGAATGACGATCTCACGCCGGTCGGACGGGTTCACCTGGGGGTGGTCCATGTGTTGCGCGCGACCAGTGAGAATGTGAAGAAGCGCGAGGGCGTCATCACCGAGTCCGGTTTCCGGACCAGGGCCGAACTACAGGCCATGTACGGGATCATGGAAACGTGGTCGCAGATATGCCTGGACCGCATGGATGCGCTTCTGGCTCGGGGATAAGAGGCGGCTTACCTCAGATAACCCGCCTTGCGCAAGGCGCGCTCGATGCGGGAGGGAGCCGGCTCGTCGGTGATCTGCAAGTCGAGTCCTGTCACGGTTTCGTAAGCCTGGATGTACCGTTTCGCCGCCTCAATACGAACCTGTTCGGTCAGGGCGGGCGGCTCGCCGTCGCCGCGGAACCCCTGTGACACCAGCCATTCGCGCACATACTCCTTGTCGATTTTGCGCTGATCTTTGCCGGTTCTGAAAAGCTCCTCATAGGTGTCGGCAAACCAATAGCGGGAGGAATCCGGCGTGTGGACCTCGTCGGACACCACCAGTTGTCCGTTCAGCCTGCCGAGTTCGTACTTCGTGTCGACCAGGATCAGGCCGCGGGAGGCGGCATGTTTGACCCCCGCCGCAAATAGCCGGAAACAAATATCGGCGGCGGCATCGTAGGTGGCGGCATTGATCAATCCCTCCTGGATAGCTTCCTCCCGTGAAATCGGACGATCATGTTTTTCGTGTTTGGTAGTGGGGGTCAGGATGGGCTTGGCGAGCTTCTGGTCCTTCTTCAATCCTTCCGGCAGGGGATTGCCGCAGAAGTTTCGCACACCCTGTTCGTAATTGTACCAAGCCGAAGTTTTAGTGACACCGGTGATATAGCCCCTGACGATGAACTCCAGGGGGAGTTGCTCGCACTCATGGACCACCATGACGTTGGGATCAGGAATTGAAATAACGTGGTTGGGAACGATGCTCCGCGTCTTCTCAAACCAGAATCCCGCCAGCTGGTTCAGAACCTGTCCTTTGAATGGAATGGTGCCGATGATGCAGTCAAACGCTGAGATCCGGTCCGTCGTGACAATGATGCGGCGATCCTTTTGCACATAACTCTCACGAACCTTGCCTTGCTGCCGTTCGCCTATCCCGGTGAACAAGGTTTCGTTGAGGGTGCGGGAAAGTTCGGCGCGGATTCTATTTTCGGGAATCATATCGGCTCCTTTTGTTTGCTACAGGTCGAGACTCATGACGAACGGTGTGTGCTTCCACTGCCGCCGGCATCTCTGCTCATCGAGAAGTCCCGCGCTCAGGCGGTGGAGTTCGGTGGTTAGTATCCGGACACGGGCGACGCGTGCCTCGCGGCCCAGGACAAAGCGGGCGGCGTCCGGTAGCCCCTTCAGGCCCAGCACGCCCTTCCCGGAGGTGCCGTCCCACACGTCAGCAAAGGTGTTGAGCGTCAACCGGAAACGTTCGAAGAGGGCCATCTCCATCCCCGGGTCACGCGGGGCCAGGAGTCGTCCGACATCGAACACCCATACGGTTTGGCGGCCCGCGACGACCCACGACGCGGGGTAGACGATCGACGACCCGAAGAGGAGAAGCCGTCGTGCCAGCGTGGCCTCGCCGGTGGCCTCCAGGGCCCTCGACACCAGGGCGCATGAATGGCGCGGCGTCAGGTTGTGCGGGGTGGCATTCTGCTGGTCAAGATATTCGGCAACCCCGAGCGCCGCTTCCGTAAGGGCGGATGAATTGGCGAGGGAGGGGTTCCCGCACAAGGATGGAATCTGGTCAAGCAACGTATCCGCCAGGCGTGTTCGCGAAGCGGTGTCATCCTGTAACTCTGCCCGCCAGATCATTACCGGCTCACCATGCCCTGTATGGCGTTAAGGAACTGGTTAACATCCTTGAACCGGCGATAGACCGAAGCGAAGCGCACATAGGCCACTTCATCCAATTTTTCCAACCGCTCCATGACTTTCTCGCCGATGATTTCGCTGGGAACCTCACGCTCGTACTCGTTCTCGAGTTCCGTCAGGATGCCATCCGCAAGGGACTCGATCTGTTCCATGTTGATGGGGCGCTTTTCACATGACCGCGACACGCCACTGATCAGTTTCTCGCGGGACAGATCTTCGTGCCGTCCATCTCGCTTGATGACATGGAGTTGCAGCTTGACGACCTCTTCGCGGGTGGTAAAGCGGTGCTCGCAGCCCACGCAGACACGGCGGCGACGGATCACGTCCCCGGTACGGGAGGCGCGACTGTCTATCACCTTGTCTTCAGTATGGCCGCAACGTGGGCAACGCATGATCGCTCCTAAACTCGGGTTGCGGGGCAGTATTACTGAATTTTTCGGCAGGGTCAATCAAACGCCGATGGATAAATGACTGAAAAATGCCTCAAAACACGTTGGCGGTGATTTCGGGTTGAAGATTCGCGTTTTGACGCTACACTGGGGTCCTTTTTCAAACCAAAGGAGGAATAGCTATGGCGCGTGTTCATAATTTCAATGCAGGTCCGGCGGCGTTGCCGCTTGAAGTTCTGGAGGAGGCCCAAAAGGAACTGATCGACTTCAAGGGCTCCGGCATGTCCATCATGGAAAATAGCCATCGCGGCAAGGAGTACGATGCGGTCCATCTCGAGGCGGTGGAAAACGTCAGGAAGATCCTCAAGCTTTCCGACGACTATTCCGTTCTCTTCGTCCAGGGCGGCGCGAGCCTGCAGTTTGCCATGGTGCCGATGAACTTGCTCGGCCCGGGGCAGACCGCCGACTACATCGATTCCGGCGCCTGGGCCAACAAGGCGCTCAAGGAGGCCAAGCTGATCGGGAAGGTGAACGTGGCGGCTAATACCGGCAAGGAGATTCCCACGCGTGTTCCGCGCCTGGATGAGCTCTCCCTTACCCCGGGCGCCGCCTACGTCCACCTGACCTCGAATGAGACCATTGCCGGAAGTCAGTGGAAAACGTTCCCGAGGACCGAAGCTCCGCTGGTTGCCGATATGTCGTCCGACATTATGTCACGCCCCTTCGACGCCAGTCAGTTCGGGTTGATCTATGCCGGTGCCCAGAAGAACCTTGGTCCCTCCGGCGTGGCCTTGGTCGTGATTCGCAAGGACCTTGCGGCGCGCGTGCCGGCGACCGTGCCGACCATGCTGAAGTACGGCACCTATATTGAGGAAAACTCGCTTTACAACACCCCACCCACATTTTCCATTTACATTCTCGCGCTGGTGACGCGCTGGATCCTGAAAATCGGTCCGGAAACGCTCTACCGGCGGAACGTGGAAAAGGCGGCGAAGATTTACTCCATTCTGGATGCCGGCCAATTCTATAGGGGGACGGCCATCAAGGAGTGCCGGTCGGACATGAACATCACCTTCCGGTTGCCGAGTGAAGCGCTGGAGGAGCAGTTCGTGAAGGAAGCCTCTAAGCAAGGCATGAAAGGCCTGAAGGGACACAGGTCGGTCGGTGGCATCCGGGCCTCGATTTATAACGCATTCCCGGTTGAGGG
>JBAXWO010000247.1:0-4697 GCA_037128375.1 bacterium | reverse complement strand
GCAAGACCGCCAAGGTGATTCTGCACCCGTAGTCTGTCGGAGGCGGGCGGGGCCGTCGATCAACGGAGATCGGCGCGCTTTTCAGGGATATTGATTGATGGTAGCGTGCACGGGAGCAGGTAAAGGATCGAACATCATGACGTCACTGCGTTTCGATATTGGCGAGTTTGGCGCGGTCGGCGACGGCAGAAGCGACAACACGGCGGCGCTGCAGCGGGCGATCGATGCCGCCGCGGCGGCGCAGGGGACCCTATGGATTCCTCCCGGGGTCTATTGCACCGGTACCCTGCGCTGGCGGCCGCACGTGGGCATGCGAGGGGAGCCGACGTGGAGCTTTGGCGACTTTGGCGGCTCGATCCTGCGGCTCAACGATGCCGCCGCTTCCTGTCTGCTTGATCTCACCGGAGCCATTGGCGCCACGCTGGATGGCGTCTGCCTCGACGGCGGAGGACTCGGCAGCGGGGTTCATGGCGTGCTGGTCGCCAAACCCGACTACGGGAAGACGGAGGACACTCCCCGCATCGAACGCTGCCGCATCAGCCGCTTTTCGGGAGACGGCGTGCACCTCCACCGTATCTGGTGCTTCAGCATCCGCCACTCTATGATCTCGCACAACGCCGGTCATGGCGTGTGGGTCCGCGGATGGGACGGCTTCCTGCTCGATAACTGGCTTTCGCTCAACAACGGTGCCGGCTATGCTGCGTTCGAGGAGAACTTATCGATCACTCTCACGGGCAACCGCATCGAATGGAACCGCGGCGGCGGCATCGTGAGCCGGGGCGGCGGGCATTACAACGTGACCGGGAACTCTGTCGACCGTTCGGGCGGCCCCGGAATTTGGTTCGCGCCGCGCCTCAACACCTTCTGCTCCGTGGTGGCGATCACGGGGAACGTCGTCTATCGCAGCGGCAGGCCGGAATGGTGTCCGGCGGACGACGCCTACGCGAGCTGTCACATCCGCCTAGAAGGCTGCCGGGGCCTGACCTGCTGCGGCAACACCATGAACGCCTCGACGGACGACCGCGGGCAGGGGTTGCTCTCGCCCCGCTTCGGCATGGTTCTGGAGGGACTGCGCGACTGCGTGGTGAAGGACAATACCCTCTATAACGCCTGCGCCGAGCGGCTGATCGTCGACCGCGGCGGGCACAACGAAGGGACCGTAATCCGCGACAACACGGGAACGGTGTTTGATGCGGATTCCATGCCCATGACGGAACTGAACTCCGCCTGGGCCGATCCCGCCTGGTGAAAGCCCCGCAAGGGACGGGCCTGAATGGCTCTAAGTTAAGCGATGCTTCCGATCATAATCCTAATCGTAATCCTAATCGTAATCCATTCTCCACCAGGAGATTAAGATCAAGATTAGGATTAGGATTAAGATTACGATTAAGAAGGCAATAGCCCCTTAACTTAGCGCCATTCGGGACGGGCCTTTCCGCAGCCCCTTATCAATTCATCGCGGCCGGCCCGGTCTGTCTCTTTCCGGCCAAAAAACGGCTGGTTCGCAGTCCTCTTGACACGTTTCCCGGTTTAGGCCATGCTCTTCGCCATGACATCACGGCGTCAAACCGATTTCGGCATCATTTTGGCCCGTGTGGGCCGGTGTCCTCCGGAGTCATCCGAAAAGCGATTTCTTATCAATGAACGAAGGGGCGCTGCATTCACCTGGCCGGGAGGGGGGGGCGCTATGAAAACAACCTGCACAACGTTATCCCCGCATACTTTGCCCATGGGTCGGATGATCGGCGTGGCCGTCTGGATCCTCGCGCAGACCGGCCTTGTTGCGATGCTGGACGCGGCGGAAGCATCCGCCCCGCCGCCGCCGTCCGGCATCTATGTCAACAAGGATCATGACTGCGGCCGCGTGGAATTCCTGCCGGAGGGAAAGTGTTTTCTGAAGGTTTGTTCGGGCTACTACAGCGGGACGTACCTCTGGGAGGGAAACGTCTGCGTGTGTCGGCCCGAAAGCGAAGATGAAGAGCCGGTGATACTGACCCGCGAGGGGGATTCATTCGTGGACGAAGAAGGCCATCATTGGGTGCCGCACGACAGCGTTGTAAAAGTGCCCTGGCCCGACATGAAGCCGGTCACCATCGTGATCGTGGATTCCAAAACGAAAAAGCCGGTGCGAGATTTCTCTTATGACTACGCAGTCTCCACGCCCAAGGCCAGATACGAACCGCTTCCCGCTCGACGGACCGAAGTGAGGGCGAAAGACGGTTCATTCTCCATCGACGCGCCTGATTCCTGCGAGATCTTCCTCGATCTCGAGGGTCCGGATCTTGTCGACGGTTATGGTTCCGACAGGACAATCCAGGTCAAGTCTGGCGACAGGAAGCGCAATTTCAAAGTGGACGTCAGGGTGGGGGTAACCGTTACGGGAGTCGTGGTGGATGCCAGCTCGGGAAAGCCGATAGAGGGCGCCGCCGTAGCGCCGACGATCTTCATGTCCCCTGCCTTCGGCCCCGCCCGCCGGCATGCGGTCAAGACCGACAAGTCAGGACGGTTCTGCGTGCGCAGCGTTGACCCGAGTCTGGGCATCATGGCGTGGCATCAGGACTATCTCGATTCCGGCGATCGGGAATGCCGGGCCGATGAGAACGAGAAGGCCTGGGCGGCGCGGGAAGTCAGGGTCGAGTTGCGAGCCGGAGACCTGCTGACCGGGAGAGTCAGGGACGAAGACGGCAGACCGCTGGAGGGGGTTACGGTCTCTGACGGGACGAGGAAAGAAGTGAGGACGGCGGTGGACGGGACTTTTTCAATGTCGAGTGCGGCCGGACGGGGCGGCAATAGAGGCGCCTTCCGTGTCTCCTTCGACAAGGACGAATACGTCAGACAGACCTTCGAGTCGAAAACGATTCCACACGGCGGCATAGACATTGTCCTTGTCCGGTGTCCTGTTCTGACCGGACGGGTTCTGGACGAAGACGCCAAACCTGTTACCAACTATAGAATTCTGGCTGGCCCCGGGACGGCCCCGGAGACATGGGCCTGCACCTCGCGGCGCCGCCACGGCTCCGACGGCGTTTTCCGCCTAACGGTTAACACAGGTCTCAATTCCCTCGATACAGGCAAGGTGTGGGTTGGCGTGAGCTCGCCCGGCCACGCCCTTTGGGACACGGTGCTGGATGTTTGGAAAGGATCAACGTCGCTCACTGTGCGCCTGGATGCCGGGGTGTCGGTTGTTGGCCGAGTGACCGGCGGCGTGTCCTCAAAATCGAAGGTGTCCGTTCAACTGACCCCGAGCGCCGCTGAGGGGGAGGGGGACGGACAAGATTCGGAACTCACGGCACGCCAACTCGTGGGGACAATGACGGTAACAGCCGACGGTAAGGGAGTTTTTCGGTTTGAGCACGTGAAAGAGGGGGCTTACACACTCATTGTGCGCGCCGAAGGATCCAGCCCTCGCAAAGTCAGCCTCACGGTGCCCGGCAGCGGCAGCGACGTTGGCGACATCGTGCTTGAAGGCTGCGGAACCATTGCCGGTCGGGTCTATATGCCCGCATGGTCCGTAGCGGCTGATGGCGCTGCAGGCAAGGTATGGGCCTTTGCTGAAGGGGAGGTGTCATACGAAGGCGCTGCGGAAGTGGACGGTGATCTCGACGATGATACGGTACATCTGAAGCCGATTTCCTTCAAGGCGGATGAGAACGGCCGTTTTCGCGTTGAGGGTGTGCCCGTCGGTCTTGTCTGGATGTCTATTCCCTACCACCTGAGCAGCGACGTGATGGATGCCCACGTGCGTCTGGCCCAGATCGTGGAAGGACGGAACACGGAGGTCAGGTTCTTCGACCCGACAGGGGCCTGGGATGTGCCTTTCGAGTTCAAGATCGGCGACGGATCGAAAACGCAGGTTGTGTCGGGGACCGGCGTCGGCGCCAGTCGCAAGGTGGAGAACGTTACCACGCGCCCGTCGAGGTTCATCGTTCAATTGCAGCCGCTGGGATCGAATCCGGTCTCGATCGCCGCTGCTGACTGGGAAGAACTGGATCAAAGAAACCGAATCGTGGTCCGCGACGTTCACCCGGGCCGATATCATGTTCGCGTTGGGGATTGGTTCGGGAGCACCGGGTTCGACGAGGGTGCGCTTTTCGAGCAGGATATCGAAGTGCCTCCAACGTCAAAGGTGGTGCGAGTCGCTTTGGGGGCCGGGGCCATCACGGGCGAAATCCGATCGCCCGGCATCGATCCCGGTTGGGTTCATGTCATGGCTGTCGGTTCGAAGCAAGGCAATCCTCTGTATCACGCTCGATGTGACGACAAAGGCAACTTCTGCTTGCGATATCTCCGCGCCGACACCTATCGTGTGATGGCCCATGATGATGAGGCGGGCTGGTCGAATCTCGGCGAGGTTGTGGTAAAGGACAACGTGACTGACGTGGGGAAGAAGTTGCTCGAAGCCGGCGCAACTCTCAGCGGCAAGATCACATTCCCTGTTGAGGAGGCTTCATGCACTTCGTGGTGAATTCAACTGCCGGATCTCGGTTCAATACGGGATCGACGACGAGGACGACGACGAGGACGAGGACGATGGCCGCGCTGTCTCGTCGGTCTAAGCAACCTGACCCATTACTCAGCCGATCCGTTCGCGGGCGCGGCGCTTGGCGCGGGTCAGCGGACTTTCCTCGGGCGCGGCGGGGGTGCCGTCGGACGGCGCTTGGGGCGGCGCGGATGCGGGGGTGGTGGCCGGTGTACTG
>JBAXWO010000246.1:0-4711 GCA_037128375.1 bacterium | reverse complement strand
ATTCCTGGATGTTCCCCCTCTACATCTACAATAACCGGGGATCGACAGAGAAGGCGTTGTCACCTGACGCCGAACCGGGAACGTATGGCAAGTCTTTCTGGTGCCTGCCGATCTGCTGGTACAACAATGAGGTCCGGGTATCCCGCCGCCCCAACCCGTCCGTGAAAGCCTCGTCGCCGTCATCCAAATCGGCAGGAAATAACGTGACCGTGCAACACTCCTTTAAGAACGGCTTCTTCCCGTTGTGGACCTATGCCTCCTCGTCAACGGCTGGCTCTTCGCAGCGGGAGACGCAGGCAAGCCTGCTGCTCCTGCTCTACGACTATAACCGGAAGATTCAGCCGGAATCTCCGACGAGCACCCGCAACACAGACACCACACTTTCACGGGTGCTCTGGCGGCTCTGGCACTATGAGCGGACGGACGATGATGTCAGCGCGGACGTGTTTCCAGCCATCACCTACGACAGAAAAGGCGACACGTTCAAGAAGGTGACCTTCTTGTGGCGGTTCTTTCGCTATGAACGGGGGAACGGCGGGCGCAAACTCGACCTGCTTTTCGTGCCGGTCCTGAGGCAGCAAACCAGCCCCCCGGGCACCCCCTGAAACTCCGTCCCATTTGGATGGAGTTCCCGTTTCGGGGCGCGGCCAATCCTTACCCCAGAATCCGGCGCTTCAACTCCTGGTACCGGCGTGTATAGCGCGGCCCCATTTGCGCCTCGCGATGATCGAACCCATAAGCCCGCCGCGTGACGGCCAGGACCGGAGGGGCCTGAATGCGCTTGGCAACACCAAGACCCTGATAGAGATTCCACCACCGCTCCAAATCCGCCACAAAGGCCTCGTGACTTTGGAACAAGTCCCCGATGGCGCCGGGATAACCAATGCGCACCACCAGGGTCCCGCCCAGATACCACTCCAGAATGTCCTCGGGTGTCGCCCGATTCCAGTCCTCCACCCACGAGCGGAACAGGCAGTCATGATATGGATACATGAGCGGATCGCCCTTGCCCTCGTCCACCGCCTGGGCCGGACTCAGTTCCGCCGACGGCATCACGGTAAAGGAGCCCTCGGGAATCACCGCCCGGCCGTAAACCGCCGCATTCAAATGCCGGCCCAAGGCGTACACCTCGCCTTTCCACAGGTCGGCAAGATTGGCCAGATATCCCCCCAGGTCGCCATAAAGCGTCGTATAGCCAACTGTCATTTCCGACTTGTTGGCATTGCAGGTGAAAACCCCGCCAAAGGCCGCCGCCACGGCAGCGAGTACCCGTGAGGAACGATCCCTGGCCTGGACGTTCTCAAGCAGCGTATCGGTCAACCTCAAACGGAACTCACCGGATGGGCCCTGAAGACGTACCCCGTCAACCTGGGCCCGGGTCAGGGCGACACTGTCCTCAATCGGAATCTCCGCGTAGCGACAACCCAATTGACCGGCCAATTCCCGCGCCAGGCCTATGGTCGTGGGCGAGTTGAACCGGCTCGGCATATTCACCAGCAAGAGGTTTTCGGGCGGGAGAAACTGGCGGTAGAGCGATGCGACCACCGCCGAATCGATCCCGCCCGATGCGCCAACCACGACCCGCTCCACACCACAGAGCTGCATGAACCGCTCGGTGCCGTAGCGAAGGGCTGCCGCCAGGTCCGCCACCCCGTTCTCCCCGGCGCCAAAAGACCTCCCAAAGGGCCGACCCTCACCTATCGGCATGTCGCAGTCCAGCACGCCTTCTTCAAAGGCCGGCGGCCCGTCTACCCGGTTACCATGGCCATCATAGATGCAGGAGGCTCCGTCAAACGTGAACACGGTCTTGCCGTTGTTCTGGATACCGGTGTTGTTGACGTAGGCCAGCGGCCTACGTAACGTCGTCGCGGCGGCGGAAAATACACGATTGCGCTTCGAGTTCTTGTTAAAGGTAAACGGCGAACAACTGGCATTGACGAAGAAATCCACGCCGGTTTCCGCCAGAATGCGCAGTGGAGCCAGCGCGTAGTCCGTATCCCAGGCGTCCTCGCACAACACGCCGCCGATGCGCCAGCGCGCGGTTCGGACCGGCGCGATCAGCTCGCTGACCGAACGCCCCAGTTCGACGGCCAGTTTACGCGTATCGGAGAAATGACGACTGTCGTCAAACTCGCGGTAGTTCGGCATAAGGGTCTTGATCACAAACGGATACGGCCCGCCCGCCGGCCCGACGTAACGCCCCTCTTCCGCCGTGAACAGCGCGTTGTACTTGCGCACACGGCCGTCTTCATTCCGCTTGTGCCAATCCATCCCCACGTTCCCGAACATCACCACCAGGCCGCGGGCGGCCTCACGCACGGCCTCGCCGCACGCTTCGCACTCGCGCAGAAAGGCGGGCCGCTCCCACTCATCGCCCAGCAAATACCCGGGAATGGCCATTTCCGGAAAAACAACCAGTTCCATGGCCGCCTGGCGCGCCTGATGCACCTGCGCCAGCATACGTTCCGTGTTTTCCCACGGACGCCCCGGCCGGACGTCCATTTGAACGAGCCTGATACGAATGGATCCACTCATGAGTCATCCCCACTTCACACGCGCCACCTTACCCCGCCCCCTTCCCGCTTGTCGAGCGGGATCAACGCCCCCGGCCTGGCAAGATTCCCGCTTGACGGCGCGACCCGCTTTTATTAATGAGTGAGGACTTATTTATCGGAAAGAGAATCCCCGGTGTCGAGACCTGTATCCATCCAAAGCGAAACCATCCTGGAAGCCGCCCGGAAAGTCTTCCTGGCCAAGGGGTTCAAGGCCTCCACGGCCCTGATCGCCCGCGAGGCCGGCATTTCCGAGGGCTCGTTGTTCAAGCATTTCAAGACCAAGGATGATCTCTTCCTGGCCGCCATGGACACAGAACTCAGCGGCTCATCCTGGCAGGATCTCCTGAAGCGTTCCGTGGGCGAGGGCAACATCGGGGTCACGCTGGAAACCGCCGGCCTTGAAATCTTGAAGCATCTGCAAATCATCCTTCCACGCATCATGATGGTCAGTTCCAGCGGCATCCTGTTGACAGGGCCCCGGCATTGCCACGGGGCACGGGTGTCGCCCGCCATCAAGAAGTTGAGAGCGCTCGCCGCCTACTTTCGCGCCGAAATCGCCCGGGGACGCCTCGCCATGACCCAGCCCGAGGTACATGCCCAGATCTTTATCGGCTCCCTGATGCACTACGTGCTTCAAGAGCACATTTTCAACTTTCGCCCCGCGCCTCCCAAAGCCTATGTTCGCACCGTCGTCACCCTGATGGTTGGCGGAACCGCACAGGAAAAGCGCAAGACCGTAAAACGCTCCATACCGAAGAAGGCAGGCACACGATGAAGATGTCAAACGCAGCAGGTTTGATCGCAGGGGGGATGGCCTTGGTTTTGACAGGTTGCACGACCCCGCCAACTCCAACGGATTCCCTGACCCCCTGGCGCCCCTCGGCGCCCGGGGGGCAGCGCTTTGATTCCTGGGCCGCCGTGCGCGCCGCTTTGCCGTCAACAACGAACGCGCTAACGTTACCGGACCTTGCGGATATGGCCCTTGCGAATAACCCAGCCACCCGCCAGCGCTGGCATCAGGCGCGGGCATCGGCCGCCCAGGTTCGCCAGATACAGGGGATATTCATGCCTGAAGTCACCGCCTCGGCCTCGGGACAGATGCAAGTCCTTGACGCCAACACGAACAGTCTTGACTCGACTTTCCTCAAGTATGGACCCGGCCTGCAACTCAATTATCTGGTCATCAATTTCGGAGGCGGGCGGCGCGCCGCGGTTGAGCAAGCCCTGCAGACGGTCTACGCCGCCGACTATGCGTTCAATCGCTCCCTTCAAGACGTGCTTTTCTCGGTGGCCACGACATACTACGGCACGGTCAGTTCCCGAAGCGTGGTCGACGCCGCCGAGGCCAGCGTCAAGGACGCCTGGACAGCGGTGGATGCCGCAAAAACCAGAAAATCGGCGGGGATGGGCACGGAATTGGACGTTCTTCAGGCCCAGACAGGCTACGACCAGGCCCGCTACGCTCTCGCCAACGCGCAGGGACAGGCTCGGATCGCGGTCGGTTCCCTGTGCCTGGCGTTGGGAATGCCGGCCGATACTCCCCTGCAGATCGTGATGCCGCCTGCGGACCTCCCCCCGGCACTGGCGGAACAGGATATGCGGCGGTTGATCGATGAGGCCCTTCAACAGCGACCCGATATCGCCGCCCTACGGGCCTTGCTGGCGGCGGGGAAGGCGGCGATCCGTGTCGCCGAAGCGGCCAACTGGCCGTCGCTTTACGTCAATGCGTCGATCAACCGGGACTACTACGATACCTATACAGGCAGGGAATTACAGGAGAACGACTGGGCCTACGGCGCCGGCATCAGCCTCAAGTGGACGCTCTTCAATGGGTTCCAAACCACCAGCGCCCGCCAGATTGCCACCGAACAGGCCAACGCCGTGGCGGCTCAGTTGAAACAGGTGGAATTGGCGGCGAGCGGCGACGTCTGGACGCGCTATCAGACCTATCGGACCGCCCTCCAGAAAAACGAGTTCAGCACTGCCTTTCTAAAAAGCGCCTCTTCCTCCCATGCGCTCGCTCTCGATAGCTACAAGGCGGGCCTGAGCGGGATTCTCGACCTACTCAGTGCCGAAACCCTGCTGGCCCAGGCCCGCAGCCAGCAGGTCGCCTCCCGGCAGGAAGTCTCCGCCGCCCTGACGGGTCTGGCTTACGC
>JBAXWO010000245.1:0-4714 GCA_037128375.1 bacterium | reverse complement strand
GGCGGGTGCGTGCCGGGTCACCTTGGAAAGGAGTTCATCGACCTCCGCGACCACGAGGATGAAGCCGCCGATGGCCATCAGGATACCGGCGCCCAGGATCAGCAGGTGGTACAGGCGGCTGAACAGGATCATCTCGGCCCCGGTCGGAACGACGATTTCCTCGATTGTGATAAGAATCGCGGCGAGTCCGGCCATGAGCATGGCGGGATACAGTGCCCGGAAGCGACGCTGGCCCAGGCGCAGGCCCCAGGCGGTGAAGGGGAGGATGGCCAGAAGGGCGATGGGCAGCGTGAACTTGACCCGCAGATCGCTCAGGTAGGAGCCCACCTGCTGGATGAAATGGGCGGTGAAAATGTTGGTGGGGTTGATTTTTTCGTATTGGCCCCGCGTGATGGCATGGACAAAGCCCTCCCAGGTGCGAGGATAGCCCCAATTGATCGGGGGATTCGTTTCCGAGGCAAGAGGCATGAAGACGTAGACGGCCATGCCGAGTTCGAGGCACAGGATGGCGGGGGCCACGCGCCGCCCGTTGGGCAGGAATCGATAGGCCGCCGCGAGGATGGCGAAGTTGGCGGCGAGGTAGGCGTAGGTCAAAGGGTGGGTTGGGTGGATGATGCCCAGGTAGGTGATCCGCACGTCCGGTCCCGCCATCATCTGGATGACCCCCGTGGAGGCCAAAACGTAAAAAAGGGCGTAGGGGATACCGGTGATGACGAAGTCCCGGAACAGATTCATGTCCCGGACGAGCATGACCACAGCGAGCGAGATCAGCAGCAATAGCAGCACCTGGTAATTGGTAAGTCCGAGGCCGAAGGTAAGGGACATCAGGTACAGCAGGCGGTCCCCCGGGCGGCGCTTCCAGATGCAGAACATGATGCCTGTGAGGAGGAGTAGAAGCAGGTAGCCGAGGACATAATGGATGCCCACGCGGAAGAAGTCGGAATAGGTGAAGAGGTGCCGGACGACCCCGGAACCGATGACGGCCAGACAGGTCAGGGCGATTCCCAGAATGAGCCGCGTAATGCCCGTGATCGGTTCTTCCGGGCGCCTCATCCAGACATAGACGAGGAACATGATGGTTACCAGGAAGAAGGCATTGAGTGCGTAGACCTCGACAATGACGTTTTGGGACCAGTTGACGGGACTGAACGCGAAAACCAAGCTGGCGGATACGCCGCCGCACCAGCAGATTACATTCTCAATACGTTCGCCGATGACCTCGGTGGTGCGTTTGATGCTGCGCAACATGTCGCGTCCGCTGCGGCAGACCAGGATGGCGGTGATTCCGCTGGCCAGTGCCCCGAATACGGCAGAGGCGAATCCGACAGCCCAGGCGGGGTTGGGCTGGCCCCGGTACTGCACGAAGAAGAAGACCTTGGTGAAAACCCACGTTATGATCGTCCAGATTGGGTAGCCCGGAGGGTGGGGAACTCCGAGATGGTCCGAGCCCACCGCGAGTTCGCCCGAATCTTCCAGCGTGACGGTGGGGGCCAGGGTCAGGCCGTAGACCAGCAAGGCGAAAAGGAAAGCGGCCCAGAAGGCGCTCCAATCCGCGCGGCTGAAGAAAGGCTCGGGATCAAGCTTTAACGCCGGCAACGGACTTTCCAGGAGGGGCTCCGGCCGCTTCACGTTGGTTTAGATCCAGGTTTGGTGGGCATAAGAAAAAGCCCGGGTTCGCTGTAAGAACCCGGGCTGGAATCTCGTCTAAATGCGAGATTACTTCGCGACAGGTGCGACCGGCTTAACCGGTGCAACGGGTGCGACAGGCTTTGCTGCCTTGACCGTCGGAGCGACCTGGGCGGGTGCAGGGGCTTTGACCGCCGGAGCCTTTGCCGCCGGAGCCTTCGGGCAAGTGCTTGAGCAAGCAGAAATACCAACCGCTATCGCCATCGCCGCCAACACTACCATGACTTTTTTCATCGATCCTCCTTAACTGATGTTGATGAATGTAACCCAAACACTACTGTCCCGTTATAGCATCGCCCCTACCGTTCGCAAAGCAGAATAATAGGGTACTGCGCCTGCGATGAACTGCCCCGACACCATCAGGCTTGCGGCATTGGGGAGAGGGTGCTAAGAATCAGCCGCAACTTGACAGTGAGGCGAAGATGGATGATCACGGTAGGTATTTGGAGTTCCGGGACCGGCTCAGAAAGGAAAGGCGTTACCAGACCAGCCCCGGGCGTGCCCGGTGGCGATTGGGAGGATGGGATCGCTTGCGCGCCGCGTGTTTTCACTTTCGACTGGTGTGGATCTATGTGGTGGCCCAGCGGATGATTCGGCGCGGCGTTTTCGATCTCGACGCCTATGCGGAACGCTCCTTCAAGTCCGTGCGCGTCACCGAGGAGACCGGGGGGCAGATTGAGGTGACCGGGTTAGAGCATCTGGCCGAACTGGACGGGCCAGCCGTGATCATCGGAAACCACATGAGTTCACTGGAGACGATCATGATGTCGAGTATGATCCTGCCTTTCCGGGAAGTCTCCTTCGTGATCAAACAGGCTTTGATCGAGCACCCGATCTTCGGACCCATCATGCGTGCGGTGCCCGTGATTCCGGTGGGGCGCACCAATCCGCGGGAGGACCTGAAGGCGGTGCTGACGCAGGGTGAGGCGTTGTTGAGGAAGGGCGTCTCCGTGGTGATTTTTCCGCAGGCGACCCGATCGGTGGAATTTGATGTCGATGCGTTCAATACGCTGGGGGCCAAGTTGGCGGCGCGCGCGGGGGTGCCGGTGATTCCGCTGGCGCTCAAGACGGATTTTATGGGGAACGGAAAATGGTTTAAGGATCTCGGCCCGGTTGACCCGGGCAAGACGATTCATTTTGCCTTTGGCCCCCCGATACAGGTTCAGGATAATGGGAAGCAGGCGCATGAAACGGTGGTGGAATTTATCCGGTCGCACATCCAGCCATGGGGTGGCACGGTGAAAGGAGTCAATCAGCCATGATGCCCGACCTTCAAATGAGTGTGTTGTGCGATGATGTGCGCCAGGAGCGCTCGGGAAAGTTCATCCTCATCGGCCTGTTCGATGTGATCGGGCTGCCGGCCTTTCCGGCCCTGTTTCCCCGTATCTGCATTGTGAACCGGTGGTGTTGCGGACAGGGCGCGTTCCGGGAGCGGACGCGGATCGTGGGCCCCGATAATGGCCAGGTGATCATGGAAGGCAAGGAGATCGTGGTGCGATTGCCCGATACGGAGTCGTCGGTGACGAACGTCGAGTTTTTCCTCAACGTGAAGATCGAAAAGGAGGGCGTCTACTGGGTGGAGATCATGATCGAAAGTCGTCTCAAGTTGCGTTATCCACTGCGCGTCAACCGTGTATCGGCGCCGCCGCCATCCGGCGGGAATGAGGGCTCCGCTTGAATGCGCCGAATGCCTGGATTGAACTTGATTTCAATGTGTTGCGGTCCAATCTGGAGGCCGCCCGCGCGGCCCGGGACCCCCGCGTTGAGATCATTCAGGTCGTGAAGGCGAATGCTTACAGGCACGGCATGGAGGCGGTGGCCACCCATGCTTTCGGTTGCGGCGTGCGGTGGTTCGTGGTGGCCCGGATGGATGAAGCTTTGGCGCTGCGGGCGGTAGTGCCCGGGGCGCATATCTTGCTGTTGGGCGCCGTGTGGGCGGCGGACGTGCCTGAACTGCAGGCGAACGCGATTATCCCGGTGCTGGTCAGTGAGGAGCAGGGCCACCGTTTGGCGGCGGAAGCCCGTCGACATCACCTGACACTTACCTGCCACGCCAAGATTGACACGGGCATGGGGCGGTTCGGGCTGGCCTGGGAGGGCGCCACGCAGGCGCTGGGCCGCCTTGGCGCAGAGGGCGGGCTCGACGTTCAGGGACTGTGTATGCACTTCGCCTCCGCAGGAGTGGGAGGCGAATCGTTTGCGATCCTGCAGCGGCAACGGTTCGCGCAGGTCGAGGCGGCCTGTCGTGCGCAGGGCATGACGGGACTGTTCACGCACCTTTCCAACAGCGCGGCTTTCGTGGCGCATCCGGACTGGGACGGGGACGGAGTGCGCCTTGGGATCCTGACCTACGGCTACGGCGGACGCCAGGTCGGCGTCCGCGTGCAGACCCGGCCGTTTCTGCAATGGAAGACGCAGGTCGTCCAGATCAAGTACGTCCCCAAGGGTTTTCCGGTGAGTTACCTGAGCACGCATGTGACCCCCGAGCCCACCTGGCTGGCGACGATCGATGTGGGTTACTCGGATGGCTTTTCCCGTTTGATGAGTAACAAGGGCAAGGTGTTGGTGGCCGGGCGCCGGGCACCCGTGGTGGGCCGTGTGACGATGAACTTTACCGTCATCGATGTGGGGCCGCAGGGCGGCGTCAAGGAAGGGGACGAGGTGGTGCTGCTGGGAACGCAGGGCGGGGAGTCGCTCTGGGCGGATGAAGTGGCCCGCTGGTGCCAGACAATCCCCTACGAGGTCCTGACGAGCATTCGGAGTCAACCCAGGGCGGCGGGTGCCGTTTCGGCGTATAGATGAAGGATGGGCTCGCCTGTCTCCCACCGCTTCAGTCGATTAAGGTCGGTCGTCAATTGCTGGGCCTGCGCCATGAGCAAGTCGCGCGTAGCCTCCACGTCGGTGCCTGCCGCCTGTTGTTCAAACTCGTGCCGCCGCCGCTGCAATTCAGCGCGCCATAGGCCCAGGATCAGCCCCTCCACCGCCGGCCTGTGAGTAGCGTCGGATCCGGTTTTCGAAGGTGCGCTGA
>JBAXWO010000244.1:0-4732 GCA_037128375.1 bacterium | reverse complement strand
TACCTGCCGCCGCCCCTGTTTCAACTCGAAGAAATCCCTATTTGGAACCGATGGGCAGGCGGCAATCGAGAGTGGCATCGGCCCACCGGTTCCGTTATTGTTCCGCCTCTATGACTGCTTCTGTCCAATATGACCCGTCGCGTTCAACCGGGCCGGCCGACTTCGGGTTGCTCGATCCCGCCACAGTGATCGATGCCGTGGAGTCCGCGCTCGGGATCCGTTGTTCGAATCTCTGCCGCCCGCTCAATAGTTACATCAACCGGGTATATGAGGTGGGGCTCGCGGAGGGGGGATTCGTGATCGCCAAGTTCTACCGGCGCGGCCGCTGGAGCCGTGATGCCCTTCAGGATGAGTTGGACTTCCTCAGTGAGTTACATGCCGCCGAAATCCCCGTTGTACCGCCCCTCGCGGGCACGGACGGCGCGCTCCTGCACAACCTGTCAGGCATCTGGTTTGCGATCTTTCCCAAGAAAGGGGGGCGCCCCCTGGACGAACTTACCGCACAGGAGTGGCCCCAAATCGGGCGGCTGATTGCCCGATTGCATGCGGTAGGCGTCCAGCATGCGCCCCGCGATCGCATCCGGCTGGACCCCCGCCATGCGACAGAGGATCACCTCACGTATATCCTGGAGTCCGGCACTGTGGACTCCCAGTTCATTGACGACTACGAAGACCTGGTGTGCGATCTTATCGATGATATGGCCCCGTTGTTCGATGGTGTCGAGGAACTTCGCATCCACGGCGATTGCCACAAGGGCAACATTCTATCCAGGCCGGGAGAGGGCTATCACCTGCTCGATTTCGACGACATGGCCATCGGCCCGGCGGTGCAGGATATCTGGCTGCTGTTGCCGGATCGACTGAGCCAGTCCCGCACAGAGGTGGAACTGCTTCTGGAAGGATATGTGACGTTCCTGCCTTTTCCACGCGAGACCCTGCGCCTTATTGAGCCCTTGCGTGCCATGCGGTTCATTCACTATACCGCCTGGTGCGCGCGGCAGAAAGCGGACGGCGGTTTCGCCCGACTCGCACCAGGATGGGGACAGCCCGCGTTCTGGCGCCAGGAAATCGCCGACCTTGAACGGCAGCGCCAGGAAATTTCAGATGCCGCGAATGTGGGGTGAGGAATAACGATCATGCGAACGTACAGTGTTTCATGCGGAGGAACAGGCGGGCACGTCTTTCCGGGATTGGCCACCGCTCGCGCACTCCAGGCGCGCGGTCATGAGGTGACGCTCTGGCTGGCCGGAAAATCCATCGAAGCGGCGACCCGCCATGCCTGGACCGGCCCAGTCGTCAGTATTCCCTCCGCGGGACTTTCCCTGTCGCCGATCCGTCTGCCGTTCACGCTCGCCACACTGATACGCGTGTACCATGCCAGCCTCCGGGCGCTTCGCCAACACCCGCCGCAGGCCCTGCTGGCCATGGGCAGCTACTCGTCCGTGGGCCCGGTTCTGGCCGCGCGCCGGCTTCGCATTCCCGTGGTGCTGCACGAAGCGAACGTCATCCCGGGACGTGCCATCGACTGGCTGAGCCGGTTTGCGCACACGGTCGCGGTGAACTTCCCGGAAACGCACGACTATCTTCCCCGGGCGAGGGTGACGGTGACGGGTATCCCCTTGCGGAAGGAACTTGAATTGGCGGCGCACGCCGATTTTCCCGCCCCGGAGCGCTTCACGGTGCTGGTAATGGGTGGAAGTCAGGGGGCGAGACGGATCAACGAGTTGGCCGTGGATGCACTGTCCCGGTTGCATCGGGAGGGTATCGCGTTGGAGGTGGTGCATCTGTCCGGCACTAGCGATCAGGCCTCTGTCACAGCGGCCTACCAAGCGGCGGGTGTCCCCCATGTCGTGCATGGATTTCTGCGCGATATGGCCACGGCGTATCAAAGCGCGAGCCTGGCAGTGGCTCGCTCGGGCGCCAACTCCTGTATGGAACTGGCACTATTCGGGGTGCCGGCCCTGCTGGTCCCCTACCCCCTCGCCGCCCGCGATCACCAGGCCGCAAATGCCCGGGCCATGTCGGCCGCCGGCGCCGCCGACGTGATACTGCAGGGCGACCTGACCGTGGACCGGCTTGCCGGATACATCAGGGATCGAATCCAGAACGCGGCGTCGCTTTCCGCAATGCGTGCGGCGGCACGCCGGCGATCCATGACCGGAGCCGATGAGAAATTAGCGGATTTGGTTGAAGAAGTGGCGGCAGGACGCTAGCTTACCGCGAAAGGAAACGTCCAGGCCATGCACATTGAGAATGGAAAAGTTCTTCAGCACATCCCCATCGGCGCGGGCTACAAGGTTTTGACGCTCGAGTTGCCGGTCATCGCGGCTGCCGCCCGCCCAGGGCAGTTCATTCACCTCCGGATTGCCAGCCTGCCTGATGCCGTGCTGCGCCGTCCGTTCAGCATCTATCGCGTGGAGGGCGGGACTCTGTCGATTCTGTACAAGGCGGTTGGTCGCGGTACGGAAGCCATGCAACCCCTGGCGAGCGGCGAGATCTTGAGCGTCCTGGGGCCGCTGGGGAACGGGTTCCCGCTGCCCCTCCCTGCGGGACGGACGCCGGTTCTGGTGGCTGGCGGCTATGGCGTGGCGCCGCTCTACTACCTGGCGCGAAAACTTCAGACTAAAGGGGTCCTGTTCGTCGGCGGCGCCAAGGCGGCCGATGTTCTGCTGGAGGATGAGTTCCGGGCCCTCGGATGGGATGTGGAAATCGCCACCGAAGATGGTTCACGAGGCGTCAAGGGCCTCGTTACCGTGCCACTGGATGCCTGGATCAAGACAGGCAGGACCGAATCGGCATTGGAATGCTTTGCCTGTGGACCCAACGGTTTGATGAAGGCGCTCGGCCACCGGGCCGTTGAGGGTGGATTCAAAGCCTGGCTCTCTCTGGATCGCCACATGGGTTGCGGAGTAGGCGCCTGCCTCGCTTGCGTGCAGAAGGTGCGGATCGATGGGGAAGATACGCTGGTCCGCGTCTGCAAGGAAGGCCCCGTTTTCGAGGCCCGTGATGTAATCTGGGAGGATTGAGACGATATGCATCCCAAACTTGACATCAACTTGGCCGGGATCCGGATGAAGAACCCGGTGATGGTTGCCTCAGGCACCTTCGGGTACGGGCCGGAATATTCCGGCTTGGTGGACTTGAATAAGCTCGGAGCCATCGTCGTCAAGGGGATCAGCCTGCAACCATGGGGAGGAAACCGGACGCCACGCCTGGTTGAAGTGCCCGGCGGATTGATCAATGCCATCGGCCTGCAAAACCCCGGGGTCGAGGGGTTCTGCGAAAAATACATGCCATTCCTGCGGAAACATGATCTCGCCGTGATCGTCAATATCTGGGGCAAGACCGTGGAGGACTACGCGGAAGTCGCCGCCCGATTCAGCGATGTGGAAGGGGTACATGCCCTGGAGGTGAACATCTCATGCCCGAACCTCAAGGCCGGCGGCAGTGCCTTCGGAACTAATCTGGAGGCCACAGCGCGGGTTGTGTCAGCCGTCAGGGCAAGGACGCGGCTTCCCATCATTCCGAAGTTGGCGCCGAACGTATCGGACATCGGAGCCTTCGCCCGGATTTGCGTTGAGAATGGCGCCGATGCCCTCTCGCTGATCAACTCATTCCCTGCCATGGCGATCAATGTGGAAACACGCCGACCGGTCCTGGCCAATGTGACAGGCGGCCTGAGCGGCCCCGGCATCCACCCGATCGCGGTCAAGCTTGTCTACGAAGCGGCCAAGGCAGTCAAAGTTCCGCTGATTGCCATCGGCGGCATCACCTCCGCCAAGGAAGCTCTGGAGTTCATCATCGCCGGCGCCACGGCGGTGGCGGTCGGGACGGCGAACTTTACCGAACCGCAGACGGCGCTCAGGGTGGTGGATGGCATCGCGGACTATTTGAAGCGCCATGCCCTGCCCTCGGTCGACGCCCTCATCGGGAGTGTTCGGCTGTGAGCAGTGGGCGGCGTAAATTCCTTTTCTGGTTGCTGCTCAGCGTCTTCCTGGTTCTTGGATTTTGGTGGATCTCTTTCGTTCCCTACCGCCCGGGCGCCGTGTTTTCCGCGATTCCAGAAGGCGCCACCTTCGTATCGAGCCACAGAAATCTGGCCGGGGAGTTGAGTTCAGTAACCAGTCATCCCGCCGCCCGGGCGATCTTGATGTCGGCCGGTATCCGGGAAGAGCAATGGAGCAACCTCGCATCCAATCGTGAAACCCGGGCTTGGATACAAAGACTTGCCTCAAAGGAGACGGTGCTGGCGTACGTACCGTCCCTCGGCTTCCAACGTAAACCGGCATGGATCTTTGCCTCATGGATTGGCGGAGAAAGTCAAAGCCTTCAGTGGAAACTGCGCCTTTTCAACATCTCCGGGCTTCGTCCGGTCCGGGTGGACCTCGGTCGTACGATCTGGATGGCACACGCCGGGTTCCTGCAACCCGGGGAGCACCTTTCCCTGGCGCTGACCGAGGGAATGGTGCTCGGCTGCGTGTCGTCCGATCCTGCCGGTGTGCGCTGGCTGCTCGAGACGAGCGACGGGTATCCCACACGTCCGTCGGTGGTAACCTCGGGCATACTGACGGCGGCCCGGGCGCTGGTTCCCACCGATCGCCCCCACTGGGGATGGTGCAACCTGCCGGTCAGTGACGACGCGACCCGCTTTATGCCGGGGCTCGTGGGCTTTAGTGCCGCTTTTCTTCCCACGGGCCGCCTCGATCTTGAACTGGTGAGTAACCAGGCGATC
>JBAXWO010000243.1:0-4732 GCA_037128375.1 bacterium | reverse complement strand
GAGCTGATTCGCACGCTGGTGGATTGCGTGGCCAAGGGGGGCAACCTGCTGATGAATGTCGGTCCCACCTCGCGCGGCCTGTTTGATTACCGTGCCGTGGCGCGGCTTCAGGCTTACGCGGAGTGGATGCGCTATCACAGCCGTGCCATCCATGGCTGCACGGCCGCACCCGAGGGGATCAAGTGTCCTCCGGACTGCCGCCTGACCTATAATCCGCAGACGCGCCGGATCTACCTGCACCTCTTCGCCTGGCCGTACAAGAACGTCTACATCGAGGGGATGCCGCCCGTGGCGCATGCGCAATTGCTCCATGACGGCTCCGAGGTCGCCCTGCGCGGCTTGGAGGAGTGGCAGAAGGAACGGGCGGAGCTATGCGGCATCTCGACTTCCGCGCTGGCCATCACGCTTCCGCAGAAACCGCCGAAGCCCGTCATCCCCGTGGTCGAATTCATGTTGAAATGACCTGTATTAGAACCATGGAGTCATAGACATGTTTTCTGTTGCGGTTGTTCCAGTCATTATCGGGCCTCTTCAGGTGCTGATTGCCATCCTGCCCGCGCTGTTGCTCTCAATGGCTGGCGCGATTATCGCCTTGTTCAAGCCGGCCACCCTGTGGGCCCTGCTGAAGTTGCTGTGGCGGCAGAAGATCGCACTGGTCGTGATAGCGGCCGTCGCGTTTGGCACGGTCCAGCTGGTGCGGACTTTCGCCCCCGCCGGTCGCGCGACGGGGGGGCAAGTCGGGGGCACGGATTGGCCGATGTTCCGGGGCGGCCTGGAGCGGCGCGGCTCGAACGATTCCGCGGAGGCGCCCACCACGGGCGGTATCCGGTGGAGCCAGCCCGCCGACGGCAAGACCTTCTATGCCAGCCCCGCGCTGGTGGGCAACCGGGTCTATGTCACGTCGGCTGATAAAGGGCCGTTGCGGGACCGCGGTGCGATTTATTGTCTCGACGCCGACACGGGCGCGATCGACTGGTCCGCCGCCCCCCGCGACTATCTCGCCACCTTCTCCTCTCCCTCGATCGCGGGCAAGTACCTGGTCTGTGGCGAGGGGTTGCACCAAACCAAGAGCGCGCGTGTGATCTGTATGGATGTGTCGCAACGCGGCAAGATCCTCTGGACCTACGCGACCCATAGCCACGTCGAGTCGACTCCCTGCATCGATAAGGACCGGGTCTATGTCGGCGCGGGCGATGACGGCTATTACTGCTTCCGCCTCGCGCCGGGCGCCGACGGCAAGGCGGAGGTCGTCTGGCACGCGCCGACGGAACGATGCCCGGATGCCGAAACGTCGCCTGCGGTTCACGATGGGTTGATGTTTGCCGGCCTGGGAATGGGGGGTAAGGGCGTTATCGCCCTGAATGCCGACACGGGAGTGCAGGTCTGGCGCGTGGATACGCCCTATCCGGTGTTCGGCCCGCCCACCGTGGTCAACGGCTCGGTCACGGTCGGCATGGGCAACGGAAACTTCGTGGAGACGGCCGAAGAGGTCAAACGCAAGGAACTCGACAAACTCCGCGAGGCGGGCCGGAGTGAGGCGGAAATCGCCGCCGCCGCCAGGTCCCTGGGGGCAGCGGGCGAAGTCTGGTGTTTCAATGAAAAGACCGGCGACGTGCAGTGGAAATTCCTGGCGGCCGACGTCATCCTCGGGGCGGTCGCCGCCGGCAAGGACCGGATTTACTTTGGCGCGCGCGACGGCTACGTCTATTGTCTTTCAACGGCTGGAAAACTGATCTGCAAGTGGAATGCCAACGCGCCGATCCTTACGTCGCCGGTCGTCAGCGGCGGATATATCTACGTGGTTACCGAGACCGGGATGCTCTATGGATTGCGAGCCGATGACCTGGAACGTGTCTGGGAGACGAGGCTCGGCTTCACCGGTCCCTTCCTCAGTTCACCGGCTGTGGCCCGCGGGCATGTCTATGTCGGATCCCAGAGGGATGGCTTGCTGTGCCTGGGCACGCCGGGCGGTCAGCAGCGTGAGGTCCGCTGGGAGGGCTACGCCGGCGGGCCCGGTTGCGGGGGGAACCTGGACGGACAACCGCTTCCCGAAAAGGGCAAACTCGGATGGCGGTTCCCCCAGACAGATGGCTCGGAGCCGGTTTCGGGTCTGAAGATCGCCGCCCCGCCGGCCTGCCTCAATGGCGTGCTGTATGTGCCGGCGGATGGCGACCGCAAGGGGTTGTTGTGTGTGCGGGAGGCGGCGTCCGACAAGGAGGTCCGCGGCGAGGAGATCTGGTTTGTCGCCGCGTCCAACGGCGTGGCGCTCTCACCGGCTGCGACCGCCAAGGAGGTCTTCTTTGTGGATGGCCGGAAGGGCGATTCCGGCCGCAATTTTCACTGCCTGGCCGTCGCCGATGGCCGGGAGAAATGGAAACTGCCGGTGGCGGATGATGCCCCCGGTGAATTCGTGTTGACGGACGAGGGCGGGTTGATCGCCGACGGAAGCCCCTCCCAGTTGAAGGCGTTTGATGCGGCGGGCAAGGTGACATGGGTGGCCACCTGCGGTAACGTTTGCGGCATGCCGGTGGCGAGCGAGGCGTTTGTGGTGGTGGCCACCGACAATCCGGGTTCCCTGTGCGTCCTGGACCGGCCGACCGGCCGCGAACTCTGGCGTCTCCCGCTGGATGCCGCGCCGACGGCCGCGCCGGTGGTCCGAAAGAGCACGATTTATCTGGGTACGCCTGCCGGTGTCGCCGCCATGCGTCTGGCCGATGGAGTGCTGATCTGGGAAGCGAAGGGGGGCGCACCCGGCGCGCCGCTGGTGCTGGCCAAGAACCGTCTCGCCTATACCACGTCGGGCGGTGAACTGGTCATCATCGATCTTGCCGGGGGGCGCGTGGAGAGAACGATTTCCGATGTCGTGTCCGGTATTCCGCCCCTGGCGCTGCCGGATGCGTTTGTCTATGCCGGCAAGAACGGCCTGATGTCCTGCTCGGCAGCCGGTGAAGCGCTGCAGTCCTGGATGAAAACAGACTGGCTGGGGCGGCTTACCTGTGCGCCCGTCATGGCCGATAGCCGCATCTACATTGCCACGGATAAGAAAGGCCTGGTATGCCTGAAAAGCAAGTAGTCATGGATAAGGGGAGCGGGCCGCGCTGGGTCTATCCCTTCGGACCCGGTTTGCCTGACCTTGATCGTTTTGGGAAGGAACTTCTGGGCGGCAAAGGGGCCGGTCTGGCCGAGATGAGCCGAGCCGGGTTGCCGGTCCCGCCGGGGTTCACGATCACCACCGAGTGCTGTCGCGCCTACTTCGACAACGGCGGGCAGTGGCCTGCCGGCCTGGAAGAGCAGATCCGCGCCCATCTTCAGAAACTGGAGGAAACCACCGGCCGGCGCTTCGGGCGCGGCCCTCATCTGCTGCTGGTCTCGGTACGGTCCGGGGCGGCGGTTTCCATGCCCGGCATGATGGATACCCTGCTTAATTGCGGCCTGCACCCTGATCTGGACGATGAACTGGAGCATCCGCCGGGGTTCTGGTCGGTCTATACCCAGTTCATCGTCATGTTTGCGCGCACGGTGGCGGAACTTCCCGCTGAGGCCTTCGGATCCGCCGCCGATCTCCGGCAGGCCGATCGCCGGTCGGTCGAGGTCTGCCTGGAGATCTATCGGGCCAGGACGGGCCGCGCCTTGCCCGCCGATCCTTGGGCGCTGCTCAGCGAGTGCATCAGCGCCGTGTTCCGGTCGTGGAACTCCGAGCGGGCCGGGGCCTACCGCCGACGAAACGACATTCGCGGAATGGTGGGCACGGCGGTCAATGTGCAGGCCATGTTCCCGTCGGAGATCTCCGGGGTCCTGTTCACGCAGGATCCGAACGATCTGCCCGCCAACCGCATGGTGCTGGAATCCTCTTACGGGCTGGGCGAGGCGGTGGTTTCGGGCGACGTCACCCCGGACCGGTTCATGGTGCCGCGCGATGACTTCAACGCGTTCCAGTCGTTCCTGGGCGACAAGAGCCACCGGGTGGCGGCCCTGGGCAGCACGCTTCAGCGTGATCCGAAAGCGGCCAGCCTGACGCCGGAACAGGTCGCGGAGTTGTGTGCGATCGGATTGCGGATTGAAACATATTTCGGCCACCCCGTGGATATCGAATGGGGCTGGGCGGACGGGCATTTCGCCCTGCTTCAGTCCCGGTCAATCCGCGGTCTGGACGTGGCGCGCGATGTGGAGACAGGGCGGATCGAAGAGATTGAGCGCCTGAAAAAGCTTGCGAACGGGCGCCGCCGGATTTGGGTGACGCATAACCTGGGCGAGACGCTTCGCGCCCCGATGCCGCTTACCTGGGATATCGTGCGCCGTTTCATGAGCGGCGACGGCGGGTTCGGCCGTTTCTACCAGGACCTGGGCTACCGGCCCTCGCCCCTGGTCCGCGAGGAGGGTTTTTTGGATCTGATCGGCTCCCGCATTTACGCGGATCCCGACCGCGTCGCGCAGCTATTCTGGGGCGATAGTCCCTTCCGCTATGACCTCGATGCGTTGACCAGCGATCATACCAGCCTGGATCATGCCCCGTCCAAGTTCGAGCCGGAGAAGGCCGATGGAACGTTCTTTTTACGGCTGCCCACCATGGTGAGTTCGATGCTGCGCGCGTCGCGTGTTTCCAAGCGATTGCGCGGGACGGTTCGCGACCAGTTCGAGCAGGTGGCGCTGCCGCCCTACCTTGATTACGTGCGCCGGAAACGGGCGGAGGATCTCTCGAAGTTGGAGACGTCGCAGGTATGCGCGGAACTGC
>JBAXWO010000242.1:0-4735 GCA_037128375.1 bacterium | reverse complement strand
CCTGAACCCTGAAACCCGAAACCTCCCGTTCGAAAGGCTTTTCGAACGGGGTCTAACTACATAGAACAACGTAACCATCTGAATCGTGAGTTAGATGCCCACATGAAGGCCAACCCCCGCAAATAGCAGGCACAACACGACAGGGTGTGGTGGCACAACGAGGCTTCCTCGAAAACTCTAGTTGTATTTGCCGAGGTGATCCCGACGAGAGCTATGAATGCCAATGACAACAGACGCCACCGTTCCGCCCTGATCCGGTAGAACAGCGTCCGGTTCGTAGCGCCGGCGTCGATAATGTTGGTCGCTGTGGCCGTCGGGGGTTGGTTTGTCGGATCCCGGGGGTGTGACGTCGGGGCCGGGTGGGACGTGGCGGGGCTGGAGCGGCGACGCCGGGGACTGCCGTTCCGCGATTCGGGACGGCCTCGACCCGGGCAACCGGAGCGGCGACTACGGCTTCCGCCTCTCCAGGACCCTGCCGTGAGCGATGCACGGGAGTGCTTTTTGTCTGCCTCAAGCGCGGTAGCGCAGATGGGGCAGACTCTTGAATGTGGCGTACAGGGATGATGCCCCTGTCGGGCGCGGTGAGTGGGAAATCATCTTCCCTGGTTGAACTCATTCGCTCCGGGAGCCTCCCACGTTGTTTGGAGCAGAAGGGACGGCTGAACGTGGCACTCCACACGCCTGCCGCTTTCATGGACCAGGCGCCCGTCAACCCACTCCTTAGTCTGGCCGATGCTCCCGACAAGGTAGAGACCTTTCTTGCGAATGTAACACGTAAAATCATAAAACCGCAGTTGACGGAGTGAAAGCGGTTGTGTATGGTCCTCGCCCCATTCAGAAGGAACGTCTGTGCCGGAGTGTTTGCTGCGGCATAATACGTTAAAACAAACTAAAAAAAGGAGTAGGGGAGCGATGAGTATCAAGGTTGGAATTAACGGGTTTGGACGCATCGGGCGCATGGCGTTTCAGGCGATCTGTGACCAGGGCCTTTTGGGCAAGGAAATCGACGTCGTCGCGGTCGTGGATATATCGACGGACGCGGATTACTTCGCCTACCAGATGAAGTACGATTCAGTGCACGGAAAGTTCAAACACGCCGTGTCCACGGAAAAGAGCGACGCGACGAAGGAAGAGGCCGACGTGCTCGTGGTCAATGGTAAAAAGGTCAGGTGCGTCATGGCGACCAAGAGCCCGGACCAGCTTCCCTGGAAGGCCTTGGGAGTGGACTATGTGATCGAAGCCACCGGCTTGTTCACCGATTCCGAGAAGGCCAAGGGCCATCTGACGGCGGGCGCCAAGAAGGTTATTATTTCGGCGCCGGGCAAGGGCGAAGTGAAGACTGTTGTCATGGGCGTGAACGAGAAGGAATACGACACCACGAAGCACAACATCGTGTCGAACGCCTCGTGCACGACGAACTGTCTGGCCCCGGTTGTCTACGTGCTCCTGAAGGAAGGCATCGGTATCGAGACCGGCCTGATGACCACGATCCATGCCTACACCGCCACGCAGAAGACGGTGGACGGTCCGTCCAAGAAGGACTGGCGTGGCGGACGCGCGGCGGCGATGAACATCATTCCCTCCTCCACGGGCGCTGCCAAGGCGGTGGGCGAAGTGATGCCGGCGACGAAGGGCAAACTGACGGGTATGGCATTTCGTGTGCCGACGGCAGATGTCTCCGTGGTGGACCTGACGTTCCGCTCAACCCGTGACTCCTCCATCGAAGAGATCGACGGCCTCCTGAAGAAGGCTTCCCAGACCTATCTCAAGGGGATCCTGGGCGTGACGGAAGAGGAATTGGTCTCTTCCGATTTCATTCATGACGACCGGTCTTCAATCTATGATTCGCTGGCGACGGTCCAGAACAACCTGAAAGGCGAGAAGCGCTTTTTCAAGGTGGTGTCCTGGTACGATAACGAATGGGGTTACAGCAATCGCGTCATCGATCTGCTGCGCTTCATGGCGAAGGCTGACGGCACGAAGTAAGTCTGACGGCAAAACGAGTTCACTGGATGCCGGCGGCCCTCATAAGGGGCCGCCGGATTTCATCGGAGGGAGTGCGCATGAACAAAAAGACGGTTCGCGATATCGATCTGAAGGGCAAGCGGGTGTTGATGCGTGTGGATTTCAACGTCCCGATCAAAGATGGCGTGGTGAAAGACAATACCCGTGTGACCGCGGCGTTGCCCACCATCAGGTATATTCTGGAGCAGGGCGCCTCTCTCGTCCTGATGAGCCATCTTGGCCGTCCAAAGGGTGGGAAGGTTGAGCCCGAGTTCAGTTTGAAACCCGTGGCCGGTTGCCTGCAGGATGTCCTGGGCAAGGCGGTTCAGTTCGCTCCCGATTGCGTGGGGGCGGAAACCAAGGCCCAGGCTCAGGCGCTGAGGCCGGGTGAAGTCCTGCTGCTCGAAAACACCCGCTTTTACAAGGAAGAGGAGGGCAAGGCCAAGCTGCCCGATACGGCCACCGACGAGGAGAAAAAGGCCGCCAAGTCAGAGATGAAGAAGAAGCAGGAGGCCATGGCCAAGCAACTCGCCGAGTTGGGCGATGTGTATGTCAATGACGCCTTCGGTTCCGCGCACCGTGCCCATGCCTCGACCGCCGTTGTCTGTAAGTTCTTCAAGGAAAATGCAGCGGGCTTCCTGATGGAAAAGGAAATCGACTACCTCGGCCGCGCCATGGCCAATCCCGAGCGTCCGTTTGTGGCGATTCTGGGCGGCGCCAAGGTGAGCGATAAAGTTAATGTCATCATGAACCTCCTGACTAAGGTGGATTCGCTGATTATTGGTGGGGCCATGGCCTACACGTTCTACAAGGCCAAGGGGTTGCCCACAGGAAAGTCGCTGGTGGAGGAGGATAAGGTCGATCTGGCCCGCGACATCCTGGCTCAGGCCCAGGCGTCGGGGATCAAATTGCTGCTTCCGGTCGATCATGTGATTGCCGACAAGTTTGATGCCGCCTCCGACACGAAGGTGGTGGGCGAGGCTGGCATTCTGGATGGTTGGATGGCATTGGATATCGGACCCGAGTCGGCCCGCCTTTTCGCCGCCGAGGTCAGGAAAGCCAAGACGGTGGTATGGAATGGACCGATGGGCTGCTTCGAGATGGCGCCCTTCGCGGCGGGAACCCTGGCCATCGCCAAGGCCCTGGCCGAGACCAAGTGTCTGAGCATCGTGGGCGGAGGCGACAGTGTGAGTGCGGTCAACAAGAGCGGTTTGGCCGATAAGATGACCCACATCAGTACAGGCGGCGGTGCCAGTCTGGAGTTTTTAGAAGGCAAAGTGCTGCCCGGCGTGGCGGCTCTGAGCGATAAATAGGAACATCAACCCAATAGTCACTGGTTCTCCCTATGCGAAAAAAAATTATTGCCGGCAACTGGAAGATGAACAAGCTCACCGGGGAGGCTGCCGAATTGGCCGCCGCCGTAAAGGCTGGGTGCGCCGCCCTTTCCGATGTGGACGTGGTTCTTTGTCCGACCTTTACGGCGCTTAAGACGGTATCCGATGTGATTGCGGGCTCTTCCATCAGGCTCGGCGCCCAGAACATGCATTGGGAGAAGGACGGCGCCTATACGGGTGAGATTTCCGCGGGGATGCTGCGGGATCTTAATTGCCAGTTTGTCATCCTGGGTCACAGTGAACGGCGTCAGTACTTTCACGAGACGGATGCCATTGTGAACCGGAAGGTTAGAGCGGCCCTGGCGGCGAATCTGACACCGATCGTTTGTGTCGGCGAACTGCTGGAGCAGCGGGAAGCCAACCAGACCGAGGAAGTGGTAACCGCCCAGGTGACCAAGAGCCTTGCCGGTCTTGATGAGACAGCCTTCCGTCGCACGGTGCTGGCGTATGAGCCCGTCTGGGCAATTGGCACCGGCCTTACGGCCACGCCCGCACAGGCGCAGGAAGTCCATGCGTTGATCCGGCGGGTACTGGCCGGGATGTGTAACCCCGGTGCGGCGCAGGCGGTTCGGATCCAGTATGGCGGCAGCATGAAGCCGGCGAATGCAAAGGAACTGTTGGGCCAGCCGGATATTGACGGCGGGTTGATTGGCGGCGCGGCGTTGGACGCCAAGTCGTTTGTGGACATTGTGCGCGCGGCGTTGTGAGGCGTATCGCGGGAAAGCTAGGCGAGGTCTGATTATGAGCGTGATTAAAGTGATCCTGATCATCATCGAGGTCATGACCAGCATCTTGCTGGTTGGCGTGATTCTTCTCCAGAAGTCCAAGGATGAGGGTTTGGGACTGGCCTTCGGCGCGGGAGTGGGGGAAACCTTGTTTGGATCCAGGGCCGGAAACGTGCTCACGAAGATCACCATCGGACTGGCGGTGGTGTTCCTGGTTAATACGCTCCTGATCGGCATGGTGCTCCGCAACAGCGTGACGAGCGGTTCAGTGACCGACCGTTTGCCGCCTGAGCAGATGGCGCCGCCGCAGCCGGAAGGTACGGCGCCGAGCCAGGAAAGTGCGCCCGCAGAGACTCCGGCTGTGCCGGCACCTGCGGAAACACCGACTCCTGCCGTGCCCGCGCCGGCAACTCCGTGACGGTATGAAACGCCTTTATGAAGGATCCCGCCGGCTGATTGCCTGCTGGATTCTTTTGATTGGAGCGGGACCGTTCATTTGGACAGCGGCTGCCGAATCAGTCTATCACGGGGAAACCGGGCGACTTTCCGGATTTGATCCTGCCCGCGCGTCGGATGTATATTCCGCGCTGGCCGTCGCCAATATCTATGAGG
>JBAXWO010000241.1:0-4743 GCA_037128375.1 bacterium | reverse complement strand
GGCCTGTCTCCCTGAAGCCAGGGGTGCACCGGGTGGAGGTGTTCAACGCGTATGACGGCGGCGATCCGTACCTCCGCGTGGGGTGGGTGCAGTCGGGGGGGGGAGAGATCGTTCCCCTGGCGGCACCGGACCTGGTTGCCCCCTTTGAGGCGATGGAAGTCCGGGAGGAACGGTTGGGGCGGACGATCCAGCCCGGTTTTGTGGCGACCCTTGTCAGGGCCTACACGTTCCGTGGCAATCCCGCCGACTTCGTGGAAGTGTCGTTTAGGAACATCACGCAGGACTGGGTAGGTTCGAAGGTGACCGCCCGCTGGAAGTTTGGTGACGGAACGCGCAGCGAGGAAAAGGAGCCCATCCATGTTTTCGCGGCCGCGGAACTATTCAAGGTCTCGCTGGAGGCTCGCGATGCGCTGGGGTTCGTCGCCGCCTGCAGCGATTCCGTGGATTGCCGCCAGGTTCCGCCCGAGGAATATGCGGTATCGTGCGACATGACCGGGGTCCCGGCCGTGTGTTTCAACCGGGATACGATGGCGCCCTTTCTGCGTGTTCAAGGAGCCGGGCCGGCGGGCAGCGTCTTTGAGGTGAGTTGGGAGGTTCGTTTCCGTTCGGGAGTCGCGGAAAAGGGCCAGCGGACGGTGACCCAGCAGGGCCTGACGCAACTCATTCCGCTCGCGCCTGTGGCCGTGCGCGATCTGGAGTCGCTGAACTGGCAGGTCAGTCATCATCAGGTCAGGCTGGGAGGGGAACGGATCCGGTTTATGCGTCCTCCCTTTGCGACCTTGCCTGACCGTATTGAGGGCGACCGGCTTTATGATGCCGGGGGGACGCGGTTGGTGCTGATTCCTGAAGAAGGGCGGGCGACGTTCCGGCAGGCTGCCCCGACTTCGGTTCGCCGGTTCGGCAAACTGGTGTGCGTGGACGATTCCCTCGCCGTGGCGGGGCTCGTTGAGGCGGGCGGTGACGCCTTCGATCGTATATTGGCGCGTCTATTGAAGGGGCGAATGGAGGCGGTGCGGTACGCGGCGCTTCCCGGGTGGGATCAGTTCCCCGGGGCCTTTGGTCCGGTGCGCAAGCTGATTGATGTTCCCGCCGCCCTGCGTTTGGAGCGGGCCGATGTCGCCATCCTGAGCATCGGGTTGCAGGACATGCTGGTGACGAAGGATGTTGACCATTTCGAGCGGATGGCGGCGGCGCTTTCGGATATGGTGGCCGCTTCGATGAAAATCCGGACGGTATGGGTGACCCCGCCGCCCTATCCTTCCGATCCGGATCGCAGCCGCGTCTTTGCCGCGGTGATCCGGCGCATCGCGGAGGCGCGCGGGATTCCTGTCGCCGACCTCTACACCGCTTTCCGCTGCGCGTCCGACAGGCGGCATGTCTTTTTTTCGGCAAATCCCCTTGTGCTGTCGGAGCAAGGACAGCGGCTTGCCGGGCAGGAGATCGTCCGGGTTCTGATGGAGGAGCCTAAATGAAACCTGTTGCCGGCGATCCCCTGGCGCTTTCCCGCTTGCGCCCGGAGTGGAGCGCACGGGTCCCGGTCACCCGTGCCCAGCGGAGGGTATTGGTGGCGGCGTGCGGGGTCGTGCTGCTGCTGGCCGCCTGGCATCCCTGGCTGGCCGCCCGCGCGTTCGTGCTGGCGGCCACCCTGTTCTATGTGATGCATGCCGTCTACAAACTGGCGCTGGTTCGGTTTTCCATTTCCAAGCACTCTGAACTTGTGATCGGGGCGGACGAACTGGCCGCCTTGCGGGATGCGGACCTCCCCGTGTACTCGATCATGGTTCCGATGTACCACGAGCGCGAATCGGTCAGGCATCTCGTTCAGTCGTTGAGTCAACTGGACTACCCGGCCGGTAAACTCGACGTTCAATTGCTGCTGGAGGCGGACGACGAGGAAACCCGCGAGGCGGTGGGGTCCCTCGCGATGCCGCCGGGATTCCGGGTGACGGTGGTGCCGGTTTCCCTTCCGCGCACGAAGCCCAAAGCCTGCAATGTCGGGCTTGAGTCCGCGCGCGGCGAGTTCCTGGTGATCTATGACGCGGAAGACCGGCCCGAGCGGGATCAACTCAAGAAGGCGGTGATCGGGTTCTCCCGCGCGGGGGCGAAAACCATCTGCCTGCAGTCGCGGCTCAACTTCTACAATCCGCGCCAGAATCTCATCACGCGGCTTTTTACGGCCGAATATTCGGCATGGTTCGATCTGTCCCTGCCGGGGCTTTCGGCGGTGGGCGCCGTCATTCCCCTGGGCGGGACGTCGAATCACTTTGTCACGGCGAAGTTGAAGGATCTTCTGGGGTGGGATGCCTTTAACGTGACGGAGGACTGTGACCTGGGCATCCGGATCCAGAGGGCGGGCTACGGAACCCGCATGTTGCGCACGACGACCTGGGAGGAGGCGTGCGGTAGATTGCGCTTCTGGATCCCCCAGCGATCCCGTTGGATCAAGGGGTACATCCAGACCTATCTGGTCCACATGCGCGATCCGCTGCAACTGTTGCGCGAACTGGGCGTGGCGCGGTTTCTGCATTTTCAGGTGGTGGTGGGGTGCAGTACGCTGGCCACGTTGATCAATCCTTTTTTCTGGTTTCTGGCCGTCCTGTGGTTCTGCATTCGTGTCGAGGCGTTGACCAGCCTCTTTCCCGGTCCGGTGTTCGCGATGGGCGTGATCTGTCTGTTTGCCGGGAACTTCGCCTTTGTGTATCTGGGAATGATCGGCTGTTATCGGCGGCGGTATTGGGACCTGGTCGGTTATGCCCTGCTCGCCCCGGCCTATTGGCTGTTGATGAGCTACAGCGGGTGGCGGGCCTTTTTTCAGTTCTTTTCCGATCCGTTCAAATGGGAAAAAACCCGGCATGGGTTGTGTAAACAGGAAAATGAATCCAAAACGTGATCCTTTATTGTGGCGGTGGGGGCTCTGGCTGATCCTGGCTGTCGTGATCCTGGCCGCCGGGCTATACCTGGGGTGGGACATCGGGACGGATGGGCTGGTTCGCGAAGGCATCTGCCGGGAGCTATTGGCCGGGCATACGGCGGGCCGGCAGGGGGTGGTCAGTTCCGTGTGGTGGGGCCCCTTTTCGACGCTTGCGATCCTGCCGGTGGCCTTTCTGCTGCCGGCCAGCCTGTTGCTGCCGGCTTGCCTGGTGGTCAGCGCGTTGTTCGGCGCGGCGACCCTCGTCCTGATTGAACAGGCGTTGAGGCTGTGGGGCGCGGGGCGTTGGCGGTGGGTGTTGATGTTGGCGGTGGCGCTGAATCCGTTGTTTCTGGCGCATTGCTGGTCGGGGTCGTCGCTGCCGATGGTCACGTGTCTGCTGGTGCTGTCGCTGTACAGTGTGACGGCCTGGGTGCGGGGGCGGCGTCTGCGGGACCTGATCTGGTTTGCCTTGGGCAGCGCCCTGCTGCTGGGGACGGGTTACGAGATGAGCGGCTGGGTTCTGGCGGCGGTGGGGGTGGTGGCCATCGAGGAGTGGCAACGCAGGGTCTCACCGGCGGAAAAAGGAGCGGTTCTGCTGCTGGCCCTGCTGCCATTGGTGTATACCGCCGCCCTGTGGTTGCTGATGTGCTGGTTGATCATGGGTGATCCACTTTATGCCGCGAGATCCTTAATGGCGGGCCCGGGCCCGGGCCCGGGCCGCGTCCCGATCCTTCCGGATCATCTCTGGTGGTGCCAGGCTGGACTGGCGGCCGTGGTGGGCGGGACGCTGCTGCTGGCCCTGCGCGGGCACGACCGGAGCGGGGTCTGTCTGGCCGTGCTCGCCCTGGCCTTGCCGGGAGCGGCGGGCCTGATGGCCTGGCGCGAACGACTGTGGGATGCGGCGCCGCTTCTGCTGGCGTTGTTGCCTGCCGCCGTTTTGGCGCTGGGTCACTGGCTGGCAGGCCGGGAAGCGGGCGGTGTCCGGGGCGGGGTGGGCCTTTGGTTGCTGGTCGTTCTGCCGCTGGCTCTGGCCGATGTGGCGCCCCTGACGATGTCCACAAGACAAGCGGGGACGCTATCGCGGGTCGATCCCCCGTCCGTGGCCAGCACGGTTTCGAGCACGGCCTGGCTATCCGATCTGGATCGGCATCTCCGGTTTCGGTCGTCGTTCGCCAAGGTTTTTGTCTGTGGCTACGACAGTTTCGCCCTCCTGCAACAAAACTCCAACCCGATTTTTGAACATGCCCTAGACTTCAACTTTGACAAGGCGAAACACGACTATTACGGTCACACCCTGTATATTCTCATCCACCGGCCGGAACAGCGCGGGGCCATGGATAGCGTCCACTGGAAGTACCGGAACATTTATGTGCAGGGAGTGGAGAATGCGCTGTATGACAGCGACTGGGGAGACTGGCGATTGTTTGAACTGATTCAGGCGACGATGCCGAGATAGGAACATTATGAAGGTGTCACGGGTGTTGGGCTGGATAGTGATCGCTGCCGCCTTGAGCGCGGGGATCGTTATGTTCGGCTTCTGGAATTGGACGGTGCGCCGCGAGGCGGAAGTATGCCTGGATCAGGCCCTGAGACTGGAGTCCCGCAACCGGGTCCTGCGTGCCGAAGTCGAGGCGGGCAGCCTGCGGATCCGGGAATTGGAGGAGGCGTTCGGAATCGCCTCCAACCGGCTAGTGGAAGTGGAGAGACGGCTCGAAGAAGAAAAAACGACGCACGATCCCCTCCGGCTGCAGATTGAACAGATGCTGACCGAGCAGATTCGCCTCTGCCGCTCCGAGCGCGTCCTCTTCTCGCGCTACCTCGACGCCGCCGAC
>JBAXWO010000240.1:0-4773 GCA_037128375.1 bacterium | reverse complement strand
CACCTGACCCGGCAACAGCTTTGTTTCGGGAGTGCTTTCCAACTGGACCAGTTCCACGGCGGCAGACTTGACCCCCGCCGCGTCGCGCGCGTTCGCCGTGCCATCCATGACCTTAGCCAATCCGCCGGAAACAAGGCGGACTTGCCGTGCGACCTCAACCCCGTTCTTCGCATCTTGATAGGCCGTCTCGATCACTCCCGTCAGGGCGGGCCTTTTTGTCGCAAACCCCAAAATCTCCGCCCGCTCGCCGTCGCCGTCCTGCCCCCCCCGGTACTTGGCAAGAGCGGCATCCTTGAGACGGGCAATATAAGGGAATACCCGCTCAGAGAGTGTGGTGGTCAGAACGGCAAGTTTCTGTTTCTTTTCAGCCTCGTCAAACCCGGCCAGGGGATGCTCATTGAGTTCCCTGAGTTTCACGGCGACCGCCTCCGCCTTCGCCAGCGAATCCTCATCCTGGACCGTCTCGGGGATAGACTGACGCAGACCGGCCACATCCCGCTCCGACTCTGCCCGAAGAAGAGCTGATTTCATGGTGCCACGCCGGGCGGCATACTGCTCGGCAGTCAGCCCCATGATATCCAGATACTTCTCCGCCCCCACCCACTCCGCAAGAAGCGCGGCGGCTTTCTGAGGCTTGTCGGCATTTAGAGCCGCGTCAAAACTTCGCTTGAACTCTGAGGGAAGAGCGGCCCCTGATTTTCGCATCTCACGACGGAACCCGTCCACCTGACCGCTCAGTTCCGGGAAGGTCTCGCCCGTCTTCACAGCCTTGGCATAGGCTTCGCCCAGGGACTTGCAATAGGCGGCGGTCGGCTGCGGGTTCTTCAAGTCACCGGCAGCCTGCTCGACCTCCTGGAGCGCCTGACCCACTTTCGCGGTGACGGCATCCGCCTTCCGGCGACTGTATCCGCTCCACACCCAAAGGGTTGAGAAAAGGGCCAAAACCAATCCGGCCGCTATCGCACCGATGAGCATCACCTGTTTGCGACGTTTGCGACGGTCGGCGACTTCCCGGCCTGCGGCCAGCAAATCCATCGGGGCAGGCATCGTCCCGCCGAGGCCATCCAGAGGTCGTGTCCCCATCGTGGCGCCGGGCTCGGGCAGGTGAGCCCCGTCATCCTCGGAAAACGAATGCAACGTCGCGTTCGTCGCCTCCTCCTCGGAGTCGTCATGCGCGTCGCTGAATCCCGTTCCCGCGAGAATATTCTCCAATTCCCGCTTCATCTCAACGGCACTGCGGTAACGGTCCACCGGTCGCGTCGCCAGAGCCTTAAGGATGGCCATCTTGAGCCGGGGATACTGCCGGAAGGCGTCCCCGTCGAACGTCATCTCCAGCGGCCTGGAGAGGCGCTGCTGGAAAGCCAGCCAGGCGGAATTCATGTCGGTGGGCAGGCGTTCATACACGGGTCGACCTGAGAGGGATTCATACAGGCACAACCCAAGCGCATAGATATCCGACTGCGGGGACCCCCGATCTCCGGCGGTATCGGCAAACTCGGGGGGCATGTAGTCCAACGTTCCCGGCACACCGCCCACCGTGACCGTCCCGGAAACGTCCCGCGCCACACCCAGGTCAAATATCTTACCTTTGTCCGGCTGGCCTGCAGGGGCGTAAAGATTGCCGGGCTTGATGTCGCGGTGGATGATCTGCCGCGAATTCTCATGCAGAAACTGAAGCGCCGACAGATAGCCGATAAACAGCGGAATCGCTTCCGACGCCTCCAACCGCCCCTCATTCTTCAGACGCGTCCGGAGCGTCCAACCGGGCATACCCTCCAGGAATTCCAGAATGAGAAAATACTGTTTTTCGCCCCCGGTTCCTTCCACCACCATGAAATCGACGTACTGGCAAAGGTTGGGGTGCGGGTATTGTTGAAGGATCTTCGCTTCCTTGATGAAACGATCCGACTGTTTTTCCGCGAAAAGGTGCTTTACCGCCACCAAAGTGCCGTCCGAGAGTCTTCTGGCTTTGAACACCTCGCCAAATCCGCCTCGTCCGAGAACCGCCAGAAGCTCGTATTCATCCCGGTTCTTGTGGCGTATCCGGCGGGCACGAATCTTCCGGAAATCCTCAAGCATGGCGGCAAAGGTCGGATACCGCTGCTCCCGCTTCGCAGCCAGACACTTCGCCACAAAAGGCTTGGCATTGCTTAGGACCCGAAAAACCCCGGGCCGGAAAGACGGCGAGGGCGCCGCGCCATCGCGCCACCGGTTCAAATACCCGATATGCGCGGAATCACCCAGCGGCTCAAACGGCAGGTTTCCCGTCAAAGCCTGGTAAAAGCACACGCCCAGGCTGAAAACATCCGATACCTCATCCCCGCGAAACCCCTGAATCGTAATGAAGTCGGGGGCCATGTAGTCGAACGTACCTTTCCATCCGGCCGTGCTGATCTGCCCGCTGTCATCCTTGCGGGCAATGTCGAAATCAATCACCTTGGCCAGTCCGTCCTTCGTAATAAAAATATTGGAGGGCTTGATGTCACGGTGTGTGATCCCGCGTTCACGGGCGTGAATCAATCCGGCCAGGCATTGCTCAATGACCTCCTCGACCTGCGGCCAGGGCAGGCCGGTCGTGGCTTTGGCGAGGCGGTCGGTGAGCGTCTCCCCCTCCAGGAACTCCATCACCAGGCATTGAGCCTCGTCCCACTCCCCGGCATGCCAGGCGAAACTGTCCCGGTACCGCACGATGTTCGTGTGCGAAAGACGCCGAAGGATGTCCGCCTGCGCCTGAAATTTGGTACGCAGCTTGTCATCATCGCCGGTGATACGAATGAGCTTGATGGCCACCACTTCGCCGTGGGCCACCTTGGAGACCTCTTCGCCCAGATACCGGGCCTTGTACACGCGACCCTGGGCACCGTCCCCAATCAGGCTCAACAACTCGTAATCGCCAACCCGCTCTTTACCGCTCTCCGTCATTCCGAAACCCCGCCATGAAGTTCGGAACCTGACGCAGGACGCGCAAGCGGTTGGACACTCTCGTTCGTCTCCTCAGCCGCCTTCATGCTTGCTGTCTCGCCCGTCTGGGAAGAGACCGATTGGAGCGACTCCGCGCTGCCGGCCTCCGCTCGAGGGGGAACGATCGTCCGGGTGGCCCGCCACTCCAGATAGCCCCATGCTGCGGCACCAGCCACCCCCAGCAGCCCCAACCCGAACCAGAACCATTTCCTCCAGGACCCGCCTGTTACGGTGTGCGTGGCGGAACGCCCGCCAGATCTCGAAGCCGGCGGCGTCACGGGAGTGGTCCCTCCCTTCCCCTCGCCATCCGGCGTGGTTGGCGTCACTTGCTCCGCCCGCTCCTGATCATCCGCCAGGGTGCAAGCGGTGTCCCCTGCGCCACCCGTTTCCGCCGTCTGTCCGGTGTCGTCACGCTCGTCACCCAGGCGGGGGGTAACGGGTGGCGGCATCGCCACAACCAGTTGCTCCAGCGCCAGGGTTTCCGGCGGAATCTCCATCGTCGGCCCGCGGGGAATCTCCGGGGCTACGCGAATGATCAATACGGACACATTGTCTTCCCCGCCCTCGTCCAAGGCTTCGTTCACCAGTGCTTTGGCGGCTTCTTCAAGGGGATCGTCCTGGTGCTTTCGCAATAATTTCTGAATCCGCCGATCACTCACCATCTTTGAAAGACCATCGGAACACAACAGGAAGACATCGCCGGGCGCAACGTCGAACGGAGTCGCCTCAAGCTGAACCTGACTATCAAGCCCCACGGCCCTGGTGATGACGCCACGGAACATCGCGGGCAGGGAACTGTCATCGGGCAAACCGGCCGCCGCCGCCACCGAATGATCCGTGGTCAGCTGGACCATTTTATCGCCGCGCAACCGGTACGCGCGGCTGTCACCCGCGTGCAGCGCCACGCCCTGCGATGGCGTCACCTTGTCGAACGCAAGGACCACCACCGTGCTGCCCGTTCCATTCAGGCCCAATCCCTCGGCACGCTCCTTGATCCAGTGACTGGCGGCATTCAGGGCACGCTCCACCAACCGCACCGAGGCATCGGCGGTAACCGCAAAGCCGGCCTCTGGGGATTCCGTGAAGTCTTTCCCGAGGAAATCGACCACGGCTTTGCTGGCCACTTCGCCTCCCTGCACGCCGCCCATCCCGTCTGCCACGCAAAACACTCCGGCATCCGGCAGGCGAATCAGGGAGTCCTCATTGTTTTTTCTGCGTCGCCCGACATCCGTCAGTTCGGCGGACGAAAGATACGAAAATGACGTATTCACCGTAATCACGCCCCTTCAACATGGGTTTATGGCCCCGATTTGATTTCAACCGGTTCACTCTTGTCGCTCTCAAGCTCATCCTGATCCACCGCTGTAATCGCAATCGTCATAGACTTCGATGCCGCATTGAGTTCGAAAAGATAATTCGTCTGATCCGTGATGGACACCGGCTCCCAACTTATGAATTTCTTGCGCCAGATTCTGTACCTCCGGACGTCCGTCTGGACGGGGGCTGTCCAGGTCACACGGACACTGGCCCCCTGCAACTGGGCAGCCACTGAACCCGGCTTGCCGGGGATCGTCTTCGCACGTCCCCGCTGCAGCCTGCACCAGTCGCTCTCCAGCCCATCCTTGTCGATCGCCTTGACTCTATAGAATCGAAAGACGCCTGACGGCAAAGCTCGCTGAATGGCCACCAATTCAATATCCTTTGCATGGACCACGGTCGTGAGCTTGCGAAAGTCTTCCGTCGGATCATCGGAGCACTCGACCACATATTCACTGATGTCATTCTCCGCGTTGGGCTTCCACGACAACCGGA
>JBAXWO010000024.1:0-13888 GCA_037128375.1 bacterium | reverse complement strand
CATACGGCTTCGGATCGGCCTCGGCGATTGCGAGCGCGCGGTGCATCAGCCAGACGAGTTCGAGGTTGTGGCCGTAGGAGGTCGTCTCGGTCGGCTGAGCCGGGCGTTCGCCGAAGCGCTCCGCGTTCCAGGTGCGCTTCACGGCAATCGCCGGGATAGGGTTCCAGGCCAGGTCGAACTGGTTCAGGCCGCAGCCACGCTTCGTGTCGATCATGTGCGCGCAGATCAGGTCCAGAACTTCCATCAGCTTGCGCCGGTGCAGGGGCGAGCGGGAGGCCTCGTACAGGGTGGTGAAGGACTCCATGAGGTGCATGTGCGTATCGAGCCCCTTGCGGTCGCCGCCGGAGAAGCCCGGCTCCTCGGGGGACCAGTCGCCGCAGAGGTTCTCGTAGTAGCCGCCGTGGCGGGTGTCGGCCGCAAACTTCTGCAGCAGATCAAACGTGCGGGAGGCATACTCCACGCCGCGCTTGTCGCCGGTGCCCAGCGTATATTCGGCCATGGCATAGATCGCGAAGCTCTCGCCGTAGACGATCTTGCCTGTGTCGCTCTTGCTGCCGTTGGGCTTGGTCTTCCAGTACCAGCCGCCGTGCTTGGGGTCCCAGAAGTTCTTCAGCATGAACTCTGCGCCGCCGCGTGCAAGTGCGGCACTGCCGCGGGCGTTGGGCTGTTGACGGCAAAGGTTCGAGAACCACCAGACCAGCCGCGCCTGGGTGTTGACGTACTTCTCCTTCATAGGCTGGGCCTCGCCCTGTTCGTTGAAACAGGTCAGGTAACCGCCATGCTTCGCGTCGCGCGCGTGGGCATGCCAGAAGGGGATGAGCCCGGTGGTCAGGTGTTGCGTGATCTCGCCTTCGAGGCGTTGCAGACGCTGGACTGTTTTCTTGGATGACTTGTTCACTGGTTTTCCTCCTTTGAATCGACTGCTATCGATTGCTGTCGGCGGCAGTCGACTGCTGCTGGTCCTTTTCGTAATCCACCACCCCGCGGCAGGCGGGGTAGCCGGTGCAGCCCCAGAAGGGCTTGTTGTCTTTGCGGGTTTTTCGCAGGCGCGTCGACGCGCCGCACTTCGGGCACTTTGGGCCTTCTTCTTCGTTAGCAACGCCATCCTGCTGTGTGCGGGCCTCGCTGCGCACGGTGCTCATGCGCTCACGAAAGCCGCCTTTCTCGACGAACTCCTCGCCGACGCTCTTGATGTACTTCTCCATCATGTTGAGCGTGCGGGAGATCAGGATCAGGAGCGCATTGGCCCGCACGAGGCTGTCGTCCGCGAGCAGTTCCGGCTCGAACTTCCGGCTCTGCGCCAGGACATGCAGGCAGAAGCCGCGGTTGATGTCGTCGCCGTAGTCCGGCGGGTCAAGGCGCATGCTATAGATGCGCTGCGCTTCTTCGCTGGCTATGGGCCACGGCGCCTGGCCTCGCATCATGAGCCACTTGTTGAAATCGTCCCGCAATTCGCAGAGACTGGCGCGCGCCACGTCGAGCAGTTCGAGCGCTGTGGAGTAGGAGGTCATGAGGCGTTCCGAACCCTCGGCGAAGTTCCGGCATCCCGACCGTGCCGCGTGCGTCATCTGCGCGTAGGTGCGTCCGCCCGGGTCGTTCCGCAAGTCCAGGAACCGCTCGCAGAAGTGGCCGGTGCCGAGTTCCACAACATTCGCCAACACGAAGGCATCCAGAAACCGATACCCCGCCGATTTGCGAAAGAGTTCCATGAGTTTCCTTTCGAATCGATCGCTGTCGACAACTACCGATGGCAGTCGGCAGCAATCGACACTGCGTCCTACCCCAACTCCACCACCGTGTAGATGCCGAGGTTCTCGACGGTCAGCGTGTTCCCTTCGAGGCGCGCTTTCGCGTGCGACGCGGGGAACGAGTGAACCGTCGCCTTTTTGGGCTTCCACCCCAGATCGAACGACGCCCTCGGAATCTTCTCGATTTCGCGCGTGCCGGAATTCAGGCGGTAGTTCACCATGTGCAGCGCATAGCCCTTGCCTCGCTTATGGAGCGATAGGCCCAGCCCTTCCACGTCCTGCGCCACGACCACGGAACCGGCCTGCGCTAGGTGGGCTTTCAATTCCTGGAACTCGCCGTACCGGAATTCGGTATCTGCCAGCCGCGGGTCCACCTTGCCGATGCCCACCAGGCGCCCGCCTTTTTTCTGCCACGCGCGGATCACCCGGATCTCGCTGTCGGACAGGCTGTACGCGTCCGGCAGCACGATCTGCTTGTAGGCCGCCAGACGTTTGGCCGTCAGCGGCTCATCCGGGCTGACGTACAGGACGTTGTAGAGCATGCGCGCGTCGCAGAGCGACTGACACAGCCCGTGGAAGAGCGGGAAGCCCACATCCAGGTGCCGGCGGTTTAGCCCCTTTGTCAGCTCGCAATCCAGCGCGCTGCGCTGATCGTAGAGCACGGCGGTTTCGGCGACGAACCGGTTCGTGAAGAACGTCTCGTGTTCCTTCATCCAGACCCCCATCCGGCGTTCAGCCTCCGCCGGCGGGTAGAACGAATCCTGCCGCTGGTTCTGCAACCAGCCGCCGTAGGGAATCGCGATGTTGAAGCCATGGGCCAACGGTTCGAGCATGAAGAGGATGTAGGAATCGTTCTTCCCGGAGTCGATGTCGCGCATGATCTCGTGGACATAGGGGCCCGGGTCCTCGATAGACGAACCCTCCTTGCCGCCGAAGAATGCGAACCCATAGCGATAGTAGCCGTCCTGGCGGAGTTTGATATCGGCCTTTTCGCCAATGATCAGGTCGCAATGCTTGCGCACCGCCTCGCCGTGTGGGTCGCAGTTGTAGAGGTTGGCGGTCACCTGGGCGGCCTTGCCCGTCTTCTTTCGCGAGTAGGCGCGGACATGGTCCGCGATATCGATGACCCCCGGCTCGATGCAGGCGATGTGGAATCGGACAAACGACGGCCAGAGCGGGATGGCCAGCCGCTTGTCGATGTCCGGATCGGTGAGATCCTTGTCGGTGTAGCCCTTCTTCTTCAGGAACGCTCGGTAGTCGAAGCGATCGAGGTCGAACCCCGCGGTTTCCGCCGAGGGATTTTTCTTCAGGTATTCCCGGAACAGCTTCAGGCAGTCCTTGCAGAAGCACCCGCCGCTCATGGCGGCGAGAAGCTGGGCGTCGAACTCGTCGATGTGCACGACCGGCGCGCCGGCATCGATCATGATTTCGATCTCCTTGCGCACGTACTCCCGGAAGGCCGGCTTGTTGCCGCACGGGCTGTAGCAGTAGTGGTCGTGACCGGGCACCATCAGCCATTTCGAGAAGATGGGATTCCCGTCGAGCGTGACGGCCATGAACCCCGCCAGGAAGTCCTTCACCGGTTTTCCGTCAGAATCCTTCAAACCCTTTGGGAAGAACTTCTTGATCGACGGGAAAATCTTCGGATAGCGGTCGGTGGAGAGCTCGCGCATGCCGATCCAGCCCTTCTTGCCGACACCCCGCAGTTTGTTGAGCGCCAGCAGTTCCGACTCGTCCTCGCTGAACTCGGCGGGAAACTCCCAGAGTTGCGCCTTCCAGATCACGGCGCACGCGGTGATGCCGCGCTTGGCGCATTCGGCGATAAACTCCTTGTCGTTCAAATAGCCGTAGAAACGCAGGCGCGGCGGGATGGTCTCTTTGGCTTCCTTGTCGAGGTATTGAATGCCGATGGCGGCGCTGCCGAGGCACGACCAAAGTAGCAGGTTACCGTTCATATCCACGATATCCTGCACCTGCTGCAGGCGCTTCATCGGCATGCTGGGGTGATAGTTCCAGTCCTGCCGATACCAACACATGTAATGCAGTCCACGAATCATAACGAACGCCTTTTTGTCCGACAGAACCCTAAACCTCCAGGATCAACGCGCACAGCGCATGACCGGGCAGATCGACCCGCCGCAGGACCCCGTTGATCGTCACCTCGGCCTGGCGGGCTTCCTCCAGATTACGCAGAATCAGACAGAGACGTCCATCGGGATTGCGGAAGCAGAGGCAGGTGAGCAACTGGCTGAAGCAGCGGACGCGGACGGCGCCCGGGCGCAGATTTCTGCTGAGCAACTGAAACACCTCGTAATCGGGGTTAAGGATCAGTTGCTGTTTTTCGGCATGCGCCGTGCCCATCGCATTCTGCTTCCATCCCCACGCGCTGGCGGCGTCTTCCCCGAGGACGGTATTCCAGTAGGTGAAGACTTCGGCGCCGGCCGCCGCATAGCCCAGGAAGTCTTCGAACTGGCCGGCGGCCTCGATCGCGGTGTTGGCGCCGCCGTGGCAGACCGTTTCCGTGTGCATGATCCGGGTTCCCGGATAGAGAATCTGCAAGTCATCAATCGGCTTGGGGTAACTGTACTGAAACGCGGCGCCGCGGACGAAGGCGCGGAAGTCGGGATTACGGAAGCACTCATGCGCCTGTAATCCGCTCATGGTGCGGAAGGTTCCGCCCCAGACTTCCGTGTCGATCCGGTGGGCGGCGAATTCCGGCTTGAGGTACGCCAGGTGAAAGCGGACAAAGAGTTCCGGCGTCCACTGGCAACTGGGGAACGGCGCCGGTGAGTCCATCTCGTTCTGCACCATCAGCCGGTCAATCTTGATTCCCTCGGCGGCATAGGCCTGGATGAACAGGCGGAGGTACCGGGCATACGCGGCCAGGACGCGCGGCTCATCGCGCAATTCACACTGCTCCACTCCGTCCATGCGCCCACTCTTCTTCATCCAGCCGGGCGGACTCCAGGGACTGGCCTGAATACGGACAGCCGGATTCACCGCCTGTGCCGCCCGGATGTAAGGAATCACCCACTGCCGGTCACGCGCCAGCGAGAAACGGGCCAGTTCGTAGTCCTCGGCTGTTTCGGACGCGCTGTAGGCGCTCAAGGCAAAATCGCTGGCGCCAATCGGCAGGCGGATCCAGGACAGACTTGCCCCGTCCGGTCCGAACATCGCCTGGAAGAAGCGTGTCTGTTCCTGCGCCGGCAGCCGGCTGAGTGCCTGCATGCCCAGTTCGCTGACGGCGCCGCCAAACCCGTCCCAGGTCTGGAACGTCTGTCCGTCGCAAATCTCGATACGCACATTCTGATTGTCCTGCAGCGGCTGGTTGGATTGATTCCACCAACTGACGGACCGGACGGACGTCCGCGTAATCTCGGGTGACAAACTTAAATGGTCACGAGGGGGGGGCTGTTGCATCTCACTCTCTCCTATTGGGGTTAGTCGGGGCGTTGTCTCATTCCGTAATCTGTTTCAACGCGAGGACGTTCACGGCGTTGTAGGCCATGCCGGTCACATGCGTCGCGTCTTCGCCGGTGATGGGATCCATGTTCTCGGGGATAACCTTGCCGGCCGCGCAGCAGATAGCCTTCACCAGCAACTCCACGGCCGCTTCGCGCTGGCCGCAAGCCGCCAGCGAGCGGGCGATGTAGACCATTTCGCGTGGCCAGTAGCCGCCGCTCCAGTAACCGTGGGGCCGGAACCCCGCCTCGTTCTTCGCCAGGGTCGGCGTGTAAAGCAGCGCGAACTCTTCCGGATTGTCCAGGTGCTCGAAAAGCCGTTTTGCGCGCGCCAGGTTGCCGAGATAATAGGGGAGGTAGAAGGCGTCCTGGTTCTTGACGCGGATCAGCTTCCCGGCCGTGACATCCCAGTCGTAGTAGAAACCATCCTGCTCGTGCCAGTGGCGGCTTTCCAACGTGGCGCAGGTGGCCGCAAAACGCTCGCTGGCGTATCGGGCGGTGGCGTCGTCCCGCTTCACCCGGGCGAGCCGCTCCAGCGCGCGAAGCGCGCCCAGGAAGAAGTTCACCTCGTAAAAGTTCGTCTGCGGCCGCTGGTTGTCCCTGTAGAAAGCCTCCACGACATCGGGTTCCTGCGTGGTCACGGTGAAGATCCATTCCTTCAGGTTGGCCTTGCTGAAGAAGCAGCCGACCTTGTCGTCCGACCCGCCCTCCCACAGGTTCCGCCACTCCACAATGCCATCGTGATCACCGTCGCGGTGTTCATAGACGTTGCGCAGGTAGCGCCGGACCTTCTCCCAGACCGTGCCCCCCTCCCCGGCCGGCTCGTCCAGGATCGACGAATCGCCGGTCTGTTCCACGTATTCCGCCAGCGCCGTGACAAACGCCGGCACGCCATGCGAGAAAAAGCCCGAGTCGCCGGGGTTTCCGAGACACCGGACGCCGGTGGCATGCAGGTACCAGCACACCGTCCCGTCCGCGCCAACGGCAGTACGTATATACTCGATCAGGCATTTGCGCGCCAGGGGGTGGCGATTCGTGTGCGCCAGCCCGAACAGCGCCTCGCCGCCGTCATTGCTCCAGACCCCGAACCAGATGGTCTTGTCCGGCGCCATGTAGGCCTTGAGATCGTTGAAGGGCAGGTCATACACGTTGACCAGCGTCACGCACCATTGCCAGTATTGCCGCCGCACGATCTCATCGGCGGAGTAGGCGACGACCGTGCCGTCAGGCTTCTTCCAGGTGTAGCCGCCGGGCAGGTGCGCCACGGGACACGAGGCGAGGTAGTCCTCCCACGCCGTCCGGCTCTCGTTCCGCGCGCGGGCGGGATCGGCGAACATCGCTTCCGCCTCGGCCAGCGCCAGTGCCTTGTCAACGTGGAAAGCCATCGCCAGACGCAGCGTGCCGTCGGCCGAAGGGCCGAGGTCGAAACCGCCACCCTCGCGTGACCGCAGTTGGCCCGAGTAACGGAACACCACCGTGTAGGCACCGTCGTTCCAGACGATCCTGCCTGCCGCCTGTTCGACGGAAAAGCGAATGTGCGCCGCCGCATACCGGCCGGTCTCCGCACGGGACAGGAAGGCCAGCCTGGCATCCGGCGCAAGTGTCCCCTCGATGACGGCCCCGTAGCGCTCATACGGAAGGAACAGGGAGAGCCGGCCCGACCCCGCAACGATTTCGACGCCGTCCGGGCGGTAGGCGCAGGTTTCCGGCTTTCCGATACCGTCCACTTTCAGGCCGAAGAATGTCCTCACCGCCGCGGGCGGCTCGCGGTTGGCTGCCGGAGCGCCGGCTTTCTTTTTTGCCTCATCCAGCGCAATATCGCCGAACGCGCCCGCATCCAGCAAGGCTACCTTCCACTGGTCGCATTCGCCGGGGTTGATCGGGGCTGTCCGGAACACGAAATATCCCGCCGCGTCCACCTCCTCCGCGACCCAGCGCAGGTTGCCCAGCCAGTGCCGCGGACCGATGAAACGGTCGCGGTGGTCAATCAGTTGCTCGTAGATCATTTCATCCTCCCTGCGCTCATGGCCATGGAACAACACCCTACCGTCGCCAAAACTGCAAGCGAACACTAAAACACACCCCTGTTTTGTTCAACTCTTACCTGAATGGCGCTTACTTAAGGGCCTTTTCTGATTCCTAATCTTAATCGTAATCGTAATCATAATCCTCTCTGGGGCAGGAGATTACGATTAGGATTACGATTAGGATTAGGATGGGAAATCAATCTTAAGTAAGCACCATTCAACTCTTACCTAACCCGGCATAGCCGGAACCAAGACGAAGAGTTTGAACAGAAGGTCACAAAGATCACAAAGGCGGCTGCGGCGGGGTACGCCGCCGAGCACGGCTTGACGGAAGAGGTGCTGGCCAAGACCGATGTCCTGACCTGGTGGGGGCATTGCGCCCACGGGGAAGTGCGCGACGAGATCGTGGACCGGGTCCATCAGCATGTGGTGGAACGGGGCATGGGACTGATCGTGCTCCACTCAGGCCACCACTCCAAGATCTTCCGCAAGCTGATGGGGACCACCGGCAACCTGCGCTGGCGCGAGGCGGGCGAGAAGGAGCGTCTCTGGGTGATTACCCCCGGCCACCCCATCGTGGAAGGGATCGGCGACTACATCGAATTGCCCCAAACGGAGATGTATGGCGAGTGCTTCGACATCCCGACGCCTGACGAGCTGATCTTCATCAGCTGGTTTGCGGGCGGCGAGGTGTTCCGCAGCGGCTGCTGCTGGCAGCGCGGCAGGGGGAAGGTCTTCTACTTCCGCCCCGGCCACGAGACCTACCCGATCTACCACAACGAGCAGGTGCAGAAGGTGATTTGCAACGCCGCGCGCTGGGCCCGATACGCGGGCAACGCCACGCCCAATATCTGCATCCACGCGAATACCCCCCTGGAGAAGCTCCACACCGGCGCGTGAGGGGGCGTCCTTCTCCGACGAGCCGATATGGGCGCTACAGGGCAATTGATCATCCTCTTGCTATTGAATGACGGGTTGGACTATCTTCAACGGCAATGAGCGACACCGTCCATACTCATTCGATGCCTACATCCGAGGATGCCCGGAAGGAGACTCTGGCGTTGTGGGAACGCAATCGTCTGCGATGCGGATGGTTTCTTCGTGACGATTTCATGCCGCGGACCCGCGACGAGTTTGCCCGGTGCCTGAACATGCTGGCGCAGCACGGCGACCGTGCCACCTATGTCCTTGCCCGAAAGCTGATGAGATGTCTCTAACCGAGTACCAGAGAACCGTGTGTCGCATCCTGGCCGCGGAGCGCATCGCACAGGGCGAACGCTATGTGGCCGGCGGCGCAGCCCTCAACGAAATACTCATGTCGGCCCGCGTGTCGCACGATGTTGATTTGTTTCACGACACCCGCGAAGCCGTGCTCGCCTCCTGGGAATCGGACAGAAAGCGGCTTGTCCAGGCTGGATACGACGTGCGGCCGCTTCGCGAGTTCCCCACGTTTGTGGAAGCCGAAGTGCTCAAGGGTGCGGAGGGCGTTATTCTGCAGTGGGTGCACGACAGCGCCTTTCGCTTCTTCCCGCTCGTCGAACATCCCGATTTCGGGCTCGCCTTGCACCCGTTCGATCTGGCAACCAACAAGGTGCTGGCCTTGATTGGCCGGGCCGAAGTCCGGGATTGGGTTGACATCATTCACTGCCATTCCCGCCTGCAGTCATTCGGATGCCTGGTTTGGGCCGCCTGTGGAAAGGATCCGGGGTTGAGTCCCCAATTCATTCTGGCGCAGGCCAGCCGTTCGGCACATTACACCCGGATGGACTATGAAACGCTGGCCTTTGCGGGCAGCGCACCCGACATAGAGGAACTGGGCCGGACATGGCGGAACATGTTGCAGGAGGCCAACGAAACCACGGCCCTTCTACCCGAAGATCATATTGGACAATGCGTAATGCTTCGAGGCGGCAAGCTATTCAGCGGCTCGCCGGACGCCCTGAAGGATCTACTGGCAAAGGATTCGATTCTCTTTCACGAGGGAAGAGTCCGTGGCGCATGGCCCACGCTGGCTGTCGCACATACAGATGAACTCGAAAGAAGATGAGGGAGTGAAAAAAGGACAGGCGGCTCTGTCGCGCAGGCGTCAGGAGAGCGCCCGGACTGCATGCGGCGAGCCCGGCGTCTGGGCCGCGCCGTGGATCGGCCGCTACAACATGATGTTCCAATACGCGGACCAGATGGCACCGGCGCCCCTGTTCCGGCGGGAATTCACGCTGGACGGCGCTGTCCGGAAGGCCACCCTGCGGATCTGCGGGTTGGGGTATTATGTGGCGTGCATCAACGGCCGGCGCGTGGGCGACCATGTGCTGGATCCGGTGGTCACGCAATATGACCGGCGCGTCCGCTATGTCACCTACGACGTGACCGAACTGGTTCGAGCGGGCGCGAACGCCCTGGGCGTGATCCTGGGGTCAGGTTGGTACAACGGGCATACGGTCGAGTTTTGGAATCTCGACCGGGCGACGTGGCGGGATTATCCCAAACTGACTCTGGATCTGGACGTGCAACTCCAGTCCGGCGCCTCGTTCCGGCTGCTGTCCGACGGCGCCTGGCGCGTGACGGACGGCCCTATCCGTTTTGACGGCCTGCGCAATGGTGAACACTACGACGCGCGCTCCGAGCGACCAGGCTGGGATGTTCCGGGGTATGACGACAAGGGGTGGGATCCGGCCGCGATCGTGCCGGGGCCGGGCGGACGGCTCGAACCGCAGACCGCGCCACCGTGTCGCGTCATGAAGACCCTCACGCCGGTGGCGGTGCGAAAACTGGCTTCCGGTGCGGCTGTGTTTGACATGGGGCAGAACATGGCGGGATGGGCGCAACTCCGCGTCAGCGGGCCGGCCGGCACGGAAGTCGTGATGCGCTATGCCGAGCGGTGCACGGCCGAAGGGGATATTGACGTTGCCGGCATGGACCGTTTTATCAAGAGCGGGGAGTTTCAAACCGACCGGTACACGTTGAAAGGGCAGGGCGAGGAGATTTGGGAACCGAGTTTCACCTATCATGGCTTTCAGTACGTGCGGGTGGAGGGGTTGCCCGGCGAGCCGACGCCCGATACGATCCGGGGCCGTGTGGTGCATACCGCCTTTGACGAAGCGGGCGGGATCGAGACATCCAGCGAAACGCTCAACCGCCTGCAAACCTGCACGCGCTGGGCCTATGTCGGAAACTTCGTGGGGTTTCCCACCGATTGTCCGCACCGCGAAAAGAACGGCTGGACCGGCGATGCCCATCTCGCCGCCGAGACCGGACTGTGGAACTTCGGCGCGGCTTCCGCCTATGGGGAATGGCTCGACACCCTGGCGGATTGCCAGCGTCCCAGCGGACAGGTCCCCGCCATCGTGCCCTGCTCCGGGTGGGGCTACAATTGGGGCTCCGGCCCGGCGTGGGACAGCGCGCTGATCCTGATTCCCTGGTATGTCTACCTCTACACCGGCGACCGGTCGCTCATCGACCGTCTGTACCCGGCCATGGCGCGGTATGTGGCTTATCTCGGCACGCTGGCCACAAACCACATCGTCCACTTCGGCCTGGGCGACTGGTGTTCGGTCGACAAGCGCAGCGTGCCTTCCGCGCTGACCTCCACGGCCTACTACTACGCCGACACCTGCCTGCTGGCCCGCGTTGCGACCCTGACCGGCCGCAAGCAGGAGGCCGCTGATTTTGAAGCGCTGGCCGTGCAAATCCGTCAGGCGTTCAATGCGATGTTCTACCGCGGGAACGGCGTGTATGCGGAGGGGCAGATGACCGCGCTGGCGTGTGCGGTCTACCAGGGACTGGTTGAGGACGACCAGCGCGCGGCCGTGGTCACCCGGCTGGCGGAGGCCGTGGAACGGCATGACGGCAAGGTGGACTTCGGCATTCTCGGCGCCAAATATGTGCCGCGTGTGTTGGCTGAGAACGGGCGGGTGGATCTGGCGTTCAAGTTGTTCACACAACCGGACTTCCCCGGCTGGGCCCACTGGCTGCAACAGGGCGCGACCACCCTGCGTGAGAATTGGGACAGCAGCGATTCGCAGAACCACATCATGTTCGGCGACATCAGCGCCTGCCTCTACCAGTACTTCGCGGGGATTGTGCCGGAACCGGAACACCCCGGCTTCAGCCGCGTCACGCTGCGGCCGCAGGTGGTTGAGGGACTCGACTCCATCAGCGCCTGGCATCGTGCGCCGGCCGGCATCATCCGGTCCGCCTGGAAGCGGGAGGCCCATGGGATCACCTTCGACGTGACGCTGCCCGACGGAACCTCCGGCGAACTGCGCCTGCCTAACGGAGAGCGGGTTGCGTTGGTTGGCGGGCGCCGTTGCGTCACCTGTTGAGCCAGCCATGGTCCACGTACCAGCGGGTGGTCTCGCGCAGACCCCGCTCGATATCGTAGAGGTAGTGGTAGTCCAGCGCGGTGCGGATCTTCCGGGTATCGAACGAGCGATCCTTGGTGAAGAACGCCACCCGCCGACGATACAGGGGCGGCGCGATCTTCAGGGGGCGGCATACGGCCTCGCACAGATCCGCCGCCAGGAAAACAGGCCACGCCGGAACGCGGAGTACCCGGCAGCGATGTCCCAACTCGTCGGCCACAATCCGGCCGAGCTGCTCGAGCGTGATGGCGTGGGGATCGCCGCAAATGAACGCCTCGTTCAACGTCGCGGGATGATTCGCCGCGCCGATCATCATCCGCACCAGGTCCTCGACATGAATGAGATGGTAGAGGCATTTGCCGTGACCCAGCAGCACAAACACCGGTTGACTGGCCATCTTGAATACTTTCAAAAGACGGCGGTCACCGGGCCCGTAGATGGCGCTGGGCCTGATGACGGTATAGGGCAGGCCTGTCTGGCGCGCGAAGTCACGCAGCCACAGTTCGGCCTCGGCCTTGGTGCGCTGGTAGATGTCGCCGGGGCTGAACCGGTACGTTTCATCGGCTGGCGGCTGGTCGATGTGCCCATGAACGCCCACCGTTGAGACGTGCACCAGGCGCTTGAATCCGGGATTCGTGGCGGCGGCTTCCGCCAACAGGCGGGTGCTGACGACATGGACGTTGTGATAGTCCGCCTCGGCGATTCCCGATTCCCGGTACGCCGCGGCTACGTGGAAGATGAAGTCCACATCCTGAACGGCGGTCTTGATGACGGCCGGGTCGAAGACCTGGCCCTGAATCCAGTCGATCTTCAGGTTTCCGAAGACGGCCGGGTCGGGCGGGCGGCGGGTCAGGGCCCGGAGGGAGACCGGTTGTTCCGCCAGACGACGCAACAGGACGGATCCGGTGAAACCGGTGCCGCCCGTGACCAGCACCCGGGCGCCCTGTGGAAGTTGCATGTTGGAAGAGTTTGTCGGATTCATGGTCGCCCCGGAAGCTGGTCGCGGATCCAGGCATACAGGTCCAGAACGGTCCGGTCAAAGGTTTCCAGCGAGTGGGCTTCCCTTGCCCGCGCCTGGCCGGCGGCGCCAAGTTGCCCGCGCAAGGCCGGGTCCGCCGCCAACTGCAGCATGGCCGCGGCCCAGGGTTCGGCTTGCGGCGCGACCAACCGGGCGACCGTCGGGTTGAGGACCTGGGTATGCGTGGGCAGGTCGGTGGCGAGGATGGCTTTCCCGGAAGCCAGATAGGAGTAGATCTTCATGGGGGTATTATTGCCCTTGATCCGCGGGGAAACCAGCACATCGGCGGCCTCGAACAAGGCGGCCATGCGGCGGATGGGTTGGGGGCCGATGAAGTGAACGCGGTCAGCCAGTTTCAGGGACTCCGCCCGGTTGCGGTACCGCCGGATATCGTCCGGCTTGCCGCCAGCAACCACCAGGCAACCCGTTCCGCCGCGGTCCCTGAAAATCGCGAAAGCGTCCAGCAGGAGATCCAGGCCCTGGTAGGACTCCAGGTTGCCCAGGTACAGGAACCGGGTCGGTCCCGGCGGCGGCATGAGTTGGCGGACGGCCTCCCGGTCCGCCGGGGAAGCCGGGGTCATGAGGGAGATATCCCGCAGGAGGCAGACCTTGCCGGCGCCTTCCGCATGGGCGATATCGGCCAGGGCCTGGCACACGGGGATGACGGCGAGGGCCCCGCGCAGGGCGGCGCGTTCGGCGTGGCGTAACAGCGGCAGCAGGAACTTGAGCAGGGGGAATTTCTCCGCGATCTGGCGTGAGAGGGAGGAATCCATGTCGTACAGATAGGGAGTGCCCTGCCGCCGGCGGATCCACATGGCCATGTAGACGGATTCCTCCACGGCGTGGACCACGTCATAATGCTGCCGCCGGGCCATGGCCAGGGCCCGGGGCGCCATGTAAAGATCGCAGAGGATTTTCTTGAGCGACGGGCCCGGGGGCACCTGCCGGGCGAAGGGCGGGCGCCGGATGCGGTGGAGGGTGAGCCCCGGATGAACGACCGGTTCCCCCTCGTGATAGGTCAGCAGGTCCACGGTGTGGCCGCCGGCGGAAAGCGCCTGGAGGAGCAGGTTGACGGCGATCGGGGTGCCGCGTTCCTGGTAGAAAGGATGGGGGGCGAGGAGAAGGATCTTAATGGGGTCTCTCCTGTCCGAAGCTCGAAAGAAAGGTCAGTTGCCGCCTCATATTCGCAGGGCCATTCCAGAAGGTTGAGGCGGCATGGTAATCGAAAAAGGGCCCCTTGCACAATCCCAGACAAATGCGTTCGCCGGGACGT
>JBAXWO010000239.1:0-4785 GCA_037128375.1 bacterium | reverse complement strand
GAAGTTGGACAACATCTGGCGTAGGCGTACCGGATCACCACGATAGCGCACGGCGGCAGGACTTTGCCACTCTGCTTTCAGGCCAAGCCTTTGTCCCTGTGCCATTTCGGCGAACAAGAGACGGATTTCATCAAGCAACTGAACCGGGGCGAATATGGCCTGCTTCAACTCCAGTTTGCCAGCCTCGACTTTAGAAAGGTCGAGGATGTCGTTCAGCAGCACCAGCAGGGTCTGGCCGCGGGTCACGCGCTCGCCAATCGCCACCAGCAGCTGCGCCAACATACCGGTGAAGGGGGCCCTTACCAGATCCGAGGCTTCGGCGGCTGTGCCGGTCAGGCCGCCGCGGGATGCTTCTGCCAGCCTGTAGTCGCCACTGTCCAACGCGATGCACACCGCCCCCGCTTCGCGCAGCACCCAGGCGCGGCGGATCAGGCCATCGGCTTCCACAAGCAGGGCGCCATCGTGTTCCGCCAGCAGCCGAAGCGTCAGCGCCTTCGCGCCCCACTGCACCCGCCAGGCTTCACCCTGGGCGGTAATGGCGCAGCGCCCCAGTGCCAGCCGTACCAGCCGGGGCATGGCTGCGGGGCGCGGCCCGGGTGGCGTGGACGGGCCAATCCCAGCCAGGGCCTCCGGAAGATCATCCGCCACCCAGTCGTCCTCGTTTTCGTCCACCCGGCGCAAAAGGCCCAACAGCGGAACGACCGCCTCCTCGGCCCGCAGTTCCGCCAGCGCCCGCCATGCGTGCAAGGGCGCCCAGACCAGATCGCCATCCGGATCCCCGTCGTTCAATTCCGCATCCGTCGCCATGCGGATGAGTTCCGGGATATGTTGGCGAGCAAGTCCCAGTTTCCCGTACCTGACCGGCTTACGCCCCTGATCCGGTTCTCCCAACTTTAGTAATTGGGCAACCGGCGGATGGTAGGCGACATCAGGCACAGCATTATCGGATATGGTGTTGACGGACTTCCCCCCACCCAAGGCCGCCTTCACGAACGATTGCACCCTCGCGTCAAGCTCGCTACCTATGTCCATAAACTCATGCAATACACGACCGCTTGGAGAATCGCGAAACTCTTCCGATTGTCCATCCCAGACGGCCCGAAAATCGTCGGCCTCCTCGTCCATCAGATAAAGCGCCGCAGACAGGATTCCTCGCGTCAGTTCCCCCGTCGAGGCGCGCCGCCCCATTTCGATGGCCTCGAGAATCGCTTTGGAATGACGCAATGCCGACTGAAAGTCGCCGCGCTCGATCGACAATTCGCTCAAGGAACTGAGCGCTTCCAGATCGCACCGATCAAGGACCACCGCCCTCTCATACCATTCGACCGCAACACCCTCGCGCCCGCCACCCCGCAGAAGGTTGCCCATGCGCACGTACAGAAACGCATTGTTCGGGTCTTTGGCAATCACGCCCTTCAGATACTCCTCGGACATGGCCACGGTCTGGTGCGCCGAGCCATCGAACATCTCTGCCCGCCCCAGAAATACTTTCGGTTTCCCTCGTACCTTACCGGCCAGGATCTCCTTGATGACCTTCAGATAGTCGACGACCTTGAAGGGGCCGGGGCTGTCGCAGTTCAGACACCGGAAGTAGTTGGTGAACTGGAACCGCTCAGGGCCGTCCTTGTCTTCCTGCAGAAAGACCGTTCCAACGTCATACGCCTTCTTTGCGCCGCATTTTTCGCAAACAAGCGCCAGAGACTGCCGCACAAGAGGCAAATCCACCGCTGTCCTATATATTTTCTTCGGAGCTGTGTTCATACGAACGTCACCTATATCTCCTTCGTGAAGAGGTCGGGAAGAAGCCGTTTCAATTCGGACAGGCGCTCGGCATTGAGATCGGGGGAAGATACGGCGGCAAGGGGGTTGATGTCGTGGGTACTCATAATCAATCCTTCTTCTCGCCAGGGAGGGTTTTACGGCTGGATGCCGTCAGGGTCGTCATCTGGCGGATGGCGATCTCGTTGAGGCGTTTCAGGCGTTCGCCTTGCGACAGGCTCATGTGGATGAACTCGGCGTTCATGCCTTCGATGTTGGCAAGTACAAGGAGTTGTTCGATGGTGGCGTATTCGCGCATATTGCCATCGAGTTTGGGATTGGCGACCCGCCACTGTTGCGCGGTCTGGCCGAAAAGAGCGACATTGAGCAGGTCGGCTTCGTTGGCGTAGGTGATGGCGGCCTGGGCGGAGGTGACGATAGCAGGGATGAGGTGGGCTTTGATGGCATCCGTGTGGATGCGGTAGTTGAGTTTGGAGAGGGTGCGGTTGAGGTTCCATGCGAGCGAGAGGCGACGGTTCTCGTCCTCCTTGAGACGCTGGAACTCCTTGATGAGATAGAGTTTGAACTCGACGGAAATCCAAGAGGCGAACTCGAAGGCGATGTCCTTGTGCGCAAAGGTGCCACCGTAACGGCCAGCCTTGGAAGTCAACCCAACTGCCCGGGTCGCCTCAATCCATCGCTTGGCCGTCAGGATGAAACTGTTCAGCCCCGCCTGTCTTCTAATCCCATCGAATTCGATGGGATTAAAATCGAGGTTGTTCAGCCGTTCCCAGACTCCGAGAAACTCAATGGTGTTGCGGTTGCGCAGCCAATTCTGGATGAGGTAGTCGGTTCGCTCACTGTCCTTGTAGCGAGCAATGTCCGTGAGACTGATGTAGTCCTCTCTTGGTCCCGACAGAATGGTGACGGCAACGCCCCGGACTTCGATTATGCTTGGCCTTGCCTTGCTCATGGTTCCCTCCGGCCTGTCTGGCTTCTTATTGCGGCGAATTCGCCCGAATTGGTCTCCGATGCGCTCATGGTTGCGGCACCTTGTCTTTGAAATCGGCGCGACAGTCCTTCACGGCGGTACGCTCAGAAGTTGGTTTGGGAACATAAACGATTGAAACAAGCGTTTCAAGAACCGGTTTGGTTGAAAAGCCTTCCCAAAACTGCGGCTGACGACGTTCCGACGGGGCAGGGATACCATGCTTGCACAATGCCTGTGCGGCTCGCGAGGACGCTCGCCCTCCACTCATCACCTCAAACATTGCTTGTCTTTTCGCTTGGAGGGCGAGCGTCCTCGCGAGCCGCGTCAATAGCGAGGATCAAGCCTCTGACCCCTCTGCGAACGGTCGGTCAGCCGCAGTTTTGGGAGCCTTTCAGCGGTCTTGAACCGAATCACGAAGTGTGATATTTTTTAGTAAGTTAATCCAAATCAGGAAGAGGCGCCACATGAACATGAACCGGATCAAATCTTTCCTTCTGTTGAAATCCGAAACCCCGAATTCCCGCGGCGGGTTTACGCTGGTCGAAATCCTCCTCGTGGTGGCCATTCTCGGCATCCTCGCGGGCGTGGCGGTCGTTGGACTGAAAGGCCGCGCCCAAAAGGCCAATATCGCGGCCACGCGCACCAGCATCTCGGCCGTACAGTTGGCGATCGACATCTACGAAACAGATAACGGCATCTATCCCGCCAGCCTGCAGGCGCTGCTGACCAAAGGTTCGGAAAACAATTGGAATGGCCCCTACATTCGCGACGGCCGCATGCCCAAGGATGCCTGGGGCCTCGAGTTCCAGTACGCGGTGAAGGAGGGCGGCTACGAGATCAAGTCGGCGGGGCCGGACGCGCAGATGGGCACGATAGATGACATCACCAATTAAGGCGACCCGAAACCGTCCGACCGGACGCCGCGCCTTTACCCTCGTGGAAATCCTAATGGTGCTGGTCATCTTGTCCATCGCCACCGTGGTTTCCATGCCCTACCTGGTCAAATCCATCCGCGGCAACCGCCTGCGCGTCGCCGGCGCCACCGTCGTTAAGGCCGGTCGCTACGCGCACACCATGGCGCTGCTCAACACCCGGGAAATGAAACTCGTCTTCAACCTCGACTCCGCCTCGGTCCGAGTGGAACCCCGTTACGAAAACACGCCGGCACCCGCGCCCGAAAACCCCGCCCCGCCTCCCCGCCCCGCGGACGACCCGACCACAACGGAACCGCCTCCCGTCACCGTCAGTCCCCGGCTCCAGATCGCGCGCGAGCTCGACGCCGTCCGCCTCGCCTCCGTGGAACTGGAGCACCGTGACCGCGAAACCGCCGGGGAAGTCGCGGTCATCTACCGCAGCAATGGACGCTGCACTCCCTATGAGGTGCGGATCGTCGACGACTTCGACAACGCCATGATCATCAACGTGGACGCGATCGCCTCCGCCTCCGTACGCCGGGAGGAGCACTGACCCATGCCACCGTGCCCGCACAAGTCCGGCCTGACCCTGGTGGAAGTGCTGATCGCGCTCGCCATCCTCAGCGCCTCCGCCGGGGTCCTGCTGATGGCCACCTCCCGCTGCCTGAACATCGTGAGCACGGCGAAAAACTACTATGAGGCCCGCCGCATCCTGGAGGTGGGCGACCTGGAACATCCCGTGCTTGTCATCAAGAAGGCGGAGAACCCGGGCGCCACGGAGGACAAGGCCATCAACCTCACCGTCGGGCCCGTTGACTACCCTGGCGGGTTCACCTTTTCACGAACCTGCGAGCGCAGTGAAACTTACGAGGACCTGCTCGTCATCCGGACGCGCGCCTCCTGGTCGAAACGCGGCAAGGCCGCCTTCGAGGAAGTCACCACCTATCTCTATTTCACGAACGACCTGGCGATGTAACATGAACTCCCCGCCAACATCTGAAACGTGTGCCCAGCCTGCCGGTGGACGCCGGTGTCCCTACCGGCGTCTGACCGCGCTGGGGACAGCGCGGTCCACCTGGGGGACTGAATCTCTGACCGCGCTGGGGACAGCACGGTCCACCT
>JBAXWO010000238.1:0-4791 GCA_037128375.1 bacterium | reverse complement strand
GAAAGTCGTGCTCGTCGGTCGTCGCGAAATAGAATTGAAAAACGCGGTGGGCGCGCTGGGCTCCGCCGCCACTTATGTCCGGCACGATGTGACGGAACACGATAGGGCACCGGAATTGATAGAAGCCGCCACCCGCACCGCAGGGGCGCCACCCAGCATCCTGATCAACAACGCCGGCGTCCATCTCAAGAAACCCGCCGTGGATACCAGTCCGGAAGAATTTCTCACCGTCCTCAACACACATGTCATCGGCGCGCACGCACTTACTCAGGCCGTGTTGCCGGGCATGATCGGGCGCAAACACGGCAGCGTGATCTTCATCGCTTCGATGGCTTCGCTGTTCGGCATTCCGAAAATCATCGCGTATTCCGCTGCCAAGAGCGCCTATGTCGGCATGGTGCGGACGCTGGCCGCGGAAGTTTCCGGGGACAACGTCCGCGTGAACGCCATCGCACCTGGTTGGATCGATTCCCAAATGATGCGCGCTGCGCTCGACGGGGATCCGGCACGCCGTGACAAGATTCTCGGTCGCACGCCGATGGGGCGTTTCGGCAACGCTGAGGACATCGGTTGGGCGGCGGTTTATCTCTCTTCGCCAGCGGCGAAATTCGTCACCGGCGTCGTCCTGCCGGTGGATGGCGGCGTGAGCATCGGATTCTAACATGATAAAACAGGAGGTGGAAAATTGAAGGATCAACCAGAATCGCAGGCCTGCGGCTGGTTCGGCTTTCGCTGGACGATCTGTGGCCTACTCTTTTTCGCGACCACGATCAATTACATGGACCGCCAGGTCCTAGGGCTCCTGGCCCCGACGCTGGAGCGTGAGGTCGGCTGGACTGAGATCGAATACAGCCACATCGTCATGGCGTTTCAGGCGGCGTATGCTCTGGGTCTGGTGATTTTCGGGCGTTGGGTGGACCGCATCGGCACGCTCCACGGCTATGCCATCTCGATTGTCGCCTGGAGTCTCGCGGCGATGGCGCATGCCTTGGTAAAAAGCGTGATGGGTTTTGGCATTGCGCGCTTCGCGCTCGGTCTGGGCGAGGCGGGCAACTTTCCCGCCGCCGTCAAGGCAGTGAGCGAATGGTTTCCCAAGCGCGAACGCGCGCTGGCGACCGGGCTGTTCAATTCCGGCGCGAATGTCGGCGCGATTCTCGCCCCCCTGTGCGTGCCGTGGATCACCTTGAAATACGGCTGGCAGATGGCATTCATCATCCTCGGCGCGACCGGATTCGTGTGGTTGATTTTCTGGTATTGGCTCTACGGCGCTCCGGCACAGTCACGCCGGGTTGCACCGGAGGAACTGGCCCACATCCACAGCGATCCGCCCGAGCCGGCGGCGCAGAAGATCCCGTGGAGCAGGCTGTTGGGATACCGGCAGACCTGGGCGTTTGTGGTGGCCATTTCGTTCACCGCCCCGATCTGGTGGTTTTTCCTCTACTGGCTGCCGAAGTTCTTGAACAAGCAACACGGGCTGGATCTGGCAAGTCTTGGTCCGCCCTTGGTGGTGATCTATTCGATGACCACGGTGGGGAGCATCGGCGGCGGCTGGCTTTCGGGGCATCTGTTGAAGCGCGGCTGGTCGGTCAATGCGGGCCGCAAGACGGCGATGCTTGTTTGCGCGCTGTGCGTGGTGCCGGTGGTGTTTGCCGCGAAGGCTTCCAATCTCTGGGTGGCCACCTTCCTCATCGGCCTGGCCGCCGCCGCCCACCAAGGCTGGGCCGCGAACCTCTTCACGCTGGTTTCCGACATGTTTCCGAAACAAGCGGTCGGTTCGGTCGTGGGGATCGGCTCCATGTTCGGCTCGCTGGCGGCCATGGGCTTCGCGCAATTGACCGGTTTCATTCTTCAGACGACCGGCAGCTACTGGTCGCTATTCGCCATGGCGGGCGGCGCCTACCTGTTGGCGCTACTCATCATGCACGCTTTGGTCCCCGATATGAAACCTGCGGAGGTGGATCCGGTCGCCGGCCAATAAAAAACAACGCCCGTCATGAAAACACAAACTCCGCTGGCTGCTCTTGCCCTCACTTCCGCCTTCGCCATGTCGGCCTATGCCGCTGAGATCGAAGTTTCCAGCGATCTCGACCTCACCCGCGCCAACGAAACCATCGAAGTGAAAGCTGTCGGCCCCAACCCGGTGGTGGTGAAACTCACCGCCACGGAACCGGTGCAGCCTTGATCGAACTCAAACACAAACACCATATCCTATGAACCATCTACGAATCCTCCTCGCCACTTTGCTGGTGGCGACAACCTACTCGCTTTCCGCCAACCAGCCTGATCCGGCTCAGGACATCCGGGCACTGATGCAACGCGTCAATGCGTGGCAGCTGGCACATCCGTGCATGAAAGCGGACAACCGCAATTGGGAGCGCGGCACCTGGTATACCGGCGTCATGGCGGCCTACAAGGCCACTCGCGATGAGCAGTTTCTCAATCAAGCGATGGACTGGGGCAAACAGCATAACTGGCAGGTGGGGACTGAAAAAGCAGGGGCCAACCGGCTGTTCTGCGTCGAGACCTGGGCGGAGTTGGCACTCCTCAAGCAGGACCAGAGCCTGGTAGCTCCGGCGCTGGAGGCGCTCGCCACGCCCGCCTCCAACTCACCGGCAGGAGCCAAGGTGTGGTATCTCGAAGGCGGCATTCGCTATGCCGATTCCCTCTACGGCGCCTCCGCCCTGGCCATGCTGGCCAAGATCACAGGCGAAGCGAAGTATCTCGATATCATGCACGCCTTCTTCTGGGATGTGACGGACGAGATCTTCGACCAGGAGGCCGGCCTCTACTTCCGCGACAAGAGATTTATCACCCAACAAACTCCGGCAGGAAAAAAAATCTACTGGTCGCGAGGTAACGGGTGGGTGCTGGCCGGTATCGCGCGGATTCTGGAATATCTTCCCGCGAACGATCCGCAGCGACCACGCTACGTGGCCTTGTTCCAGCGAATGGCCGCCGCCATAGCCAAAAGCCAGGGCAGCGACGGCCTGTGGCGCCCAAATCTCGCCGACCCGGAACACGTCCCGGTCAAGGAGACGAGCGGCACCGGGTTTTTCTGTTATGCCATGGCCTGGGGCATCCGCAACGGCATCCTCGACCAGGAAATCTATCTGCCCGTCGTGAAAAAGGCGTGGGCGGGTCTCGCCGCCAGTATAAGCCCGGAAGGCATGGTGCAGTGGGGCCAGCAAGTCGGCGACCGGCCGCAGACAACCGGGCAGAGCCAGACGCACGAATACGTCACCGGCACCTTCCTGCTCGCGGCCAGCGAAGTGCTGCGGCTCGTCAAAATGGGTTTACTCGCAACCGCCACTCGCGCCCCACAATGCCCGCTTGAACCGGCAAACAGCGCAGAATGTATTAACAACAGCCGTCCGGCAGTTTTTCAAGAATATGGAATCCTCTAAATCATCCTACTGGCCGCTCTTCATCAAGGCGGGCAGCGCTTATCTGTTCGCGCTCTGTGATGAAGTGTATTTTCTAAACCGGCGCAATCAGTCATCCTGAATAAAACACGTGATTTGCAAGAGATTTTATTATTATGAAAAGATTTAAAATATTAGTTGCGGCCCTGGCCCTTTGCATCTTCGGATCAGGCCTGTCCGTTTTCTCCGCCGAGGCGGTCCGGTATGCCAAATTCGGCGCCGTCGGCGACGGAGTGACCGATGACCTTGAGGCCATCGTCAAGGCCCATGAATACGCCAACCAGCACGGGCTGCCCGTAAAAGCGGACGATGGGGCGACCTACTACATCGGGGGAAAGAACAAGACGGCGGTCATCCAGACGGACACCGATTGGGGGACGGCCAAGTTCATCATTGACGACACCGCCGTCTCGAACCGCGATGCCCACATCTTCAATGTCCAATCTTCCCTGAAGCCAATCACGCTTCAGGGGATCGCCACGCTCAAGCGGAACCAGGCCAAAATCGCCGCGGCGCTGCCCGGCCCCTGCGTCGTCAGCGTTTGGAATGACCGCGTCAAACACTTCATCCGGTTCGGATTGAACCAGAACAACGGCTTCCCGCAGACCGACACCTTCATCGCTGACCAAGACGGCCGGGTGGACCCGAACACGCCGATCATCTGGGATTTCGACCAGATCACGAAGATTACCGCCCAGCCGATGGACCCGAAGCATCTGACCATCACCGGCGGACGGTTCACCACCAAAGCCAACGCGGTCGAATCCAGTTACAGATACTACAGCCGGGGAATTTTAATCAGGCGCTCGAACGTGGTGGTGGATGGCGTGGAACACCTCATCACGGGCGAGGGCGACCATGGCGCACCCTACGGCGGATTTATCCAAATCAACGCTTGCGCCAATGTCATCGTGCGGAATGCCATCCTGACCGGGCACAAAACCTACGTCAAGATTGGCTCGGCGGGAAAGCCGGTCCTCATGGGCACCTACGATATTTTCCCTGACCAGGCCCTGAACGTCTCCTTCATCAACTGCAGCCAGAGCAATGACATCAAGGACCGCACCCGCTGGGGCATCATCGGCTCCAACTTCTGCAAGAACCTGCTGCTCGACAAATGCAGCTTCTCCCGCTTTGATGCCCATCAAGGCGTCGCCAATGCCACCATCCGCAATTCGACCCTGGGCCATGCCGGCCTCAACGCCATCGGCTTCGGGACGCTGCTCGTGGAGAACTGCACTCTCTACGGCGACAGCCTCATCAGCCTGCGCCCCGATTACGGCAGCACCTGGCAGGGCGATTTTATCATCAAGAACTGCGTTTACGTTCCCGCCTGTGGCCGTCCCGTCACCGCCGCTTTGATCGGGGG
>JBAXWO010000237.1:0-4800 GCA_037128375.1 bacterium | reverse complement strand
GGCTCTGCAAATAACTGCGATTCGAAGACATTGGCGAACCTAAGTCAGTATTCAGTATTCAGGAGTCAGAATGAAAATACGCCTCCCAGCAGAATCTGTGGACAACCAGAGCCTGCCGATACGGTAACCTCTTGTTTCATAATGCGTTGCATGTGACATAACCCTGGCGACGAACAAGCACCGGCCGGAACCATGCGACGGCGGCAACGGAGAAAGATTCACCACGGAGGACTCGGAGGCATTGAGGAAATATCACGGAGCAGACAAGACCAAGAAGGAGATTCACGCAAATCTGAGAGGGGCAGCCACACCTTTCGATCCCGGCCCTGTACCCAGCGACGTCAGCCCCTCTCAGATTTGCGTGAACGACTTGTCCGGGGAGGCGGAGCAGGAGATTCATCATAGCACCATCCGCTTGATGCCCTGCTTGAGAGTGGGGACATTAAAGTTGATCAGCAACCCAACCCGGCACCCAGTCAACTTCATGTAGGTCAGCAGTTGCGCTTCGTGAATCAATTCGAACTCCTTGATGGCCTTGATCTCCACTACCACTTTGGCTTGTACAACAAGGTCCAGGCGCAGATCCTCGCCCACTCGATCCCCTTTGTACATCAAGGGCAGCTTCACCTGAGTCTCGAACACCAGGTTGCGCAAACGCAGTTCGTGGCACAGACTTCTTTCGTAAACCTCCTCGTACAATCCTGGCCCCCAGTGTTTGTGGACCTCGATCGCAGCCCCGATAATCTGTTCGGTTAAGTCACTCTCGATCATGGTTTCTCTTCCTTCACTCGGCGGTGTTGCGTGAATTCGCCTCCGCTTGCCTGCTAAGTTCCCGCGCTGTCAAACACCCCTCGCAAGCGGTGGCGAATTCACGCAACTCTTCGTTCGCCTCCGTGCTGGCCCCGCGAAGGCGGCTCCGTGTTTCCGTGTCTCCAGCGGAGCGGGTGGTGAATCTTTCCGACTTTGCCCACACATTGTGCAGAAGAGCCGAAAATACATCTACCCTTGCGACATAAACGTGTGACGGATCCACCGCGAAACTGAATGTCTAGCCGTCGAAAAGACATTGGGGGTCACCCTCCGCCCATGCTCATCGTACAAGTCGTAGTTATACCCGTAGCGATAGGCATAACTGTAGTAGGCGTAATTCGGGTACTGATAGGCGTAGTACAGACTGCTGATCTTGTGCATCTCGATGCTGTTCACAATCAGACCGATCACATGCACGTCGCCCAGCATGTCCAACGAGTACCGGATGACCGGTTTGGACGTCCGGTTCGCGTGCGCCACATAAACCACGCAGACCAGCGGACAGGCGGCGAGGATCACGGTATCCGTCACCCTCAATACCGGCGCGCTATCCAGAACCACAAAGTCGTATTGCCCCACCACCTCGCCCAGAAAGAGCTCTAGATCCGTGGCATGCAGGAGTTCCGACGTGTTCTTCTCATTCGATCCCGACGGCACGAACCACAAATTATCATACTTCGTCTGTCGCACCACGCTGCTCAGGGGTCGACGCTCGCTCAAGGCATCGACAATGCCCGGAGTCCGTTCCATGTCGAAGGTTTTGTGCAGCACACCGCGGCGAAGGTCCATATCCAGAAGCAGGACTTTCTTACCGGTCTTGGCGATCATCAACGCCAGGTTCAACGAGGTCAGGGTTTTTCCTTCCTTGGAGTCCGCGCTGGTGACAAGAATAACTTTCTTGCCGGCCTTCTCGACGGCAGCCAACACATTGGTGCGCAAGGAGCGATAGGCTTCGGCCGCGCCGGACCGGTGCTCGTCACTGACGATCGGCCGAACGCGACTGACCAGGTCCGCATGGACCCAGAAGGGTACCCCCCCCAGAAAGGGGACTCCCACGGCGGTCTCAACATCGACAACCGATTGAACCTTGTCGTCAAAGAAATACGCCAGCAGGGCCAGTCCAAAGCCGGACCCGAGTCCCGCCACGAGGGCGGCGATGAGAATCTTGAGAGGATCAGGCCAGACCGGCTGAGGCGCCGTTCGCACCGGCTGCAGGACTGAAAAATGCTCAGCCTTGATCTCCCGCTCGACGCGCAGGTCATTCAACCGGGAAAAGAGCGAGGCATACATGGTCTCCAATCGTTGCACGGCCATTTGCAGATGCCGGTAATCCGCCCCCTTCTTGCTGGCCATCAGATAAGAATTCCGCCACCGGCGCTGGGCTTCCTCCAGCGCATCCAATTGGATATCGATGGCTGACGATCGTTCCTTGATATTGGCGTATTCCAGATCCGCATATAGTTTGAGATCCCTTTTCAGGGCCTGGATTTCGTCCTCCATGGACCGCAGCTTGGGATTCTCCGGCTGCATATAGGCGGACAGTTCTTTTTTCTGCTGCTCAAGGCGGCCCAACTTCAGACGCAACTCCGTCCATCCCCGATCGCCCTCGCCCCCCCCTTTCCTGTCTTGTGTCTCCAGAGGTCCCGCTGCGGCCATCGCTATGGGCACGTTGGTGCCCCCTTCACCTTCCGCGCCAAACCGGCCCGCCGCCGCCACCTCGTTTGCGCTGCCCACCCGCCCCGTGTCGCGAGTCATCAAGAGGGCATTCCGCATCACCTCCACACTTTGCCCCTTCAGGCGGGGATACTGAACCTCCAGCATCCATTTCTCCGTGCTCAACTGCTGCTGACGCGAAACCAGCATGTTGAGATACCCCAATTCCAACTGTCCTTTTGCTTGAACATATTCCATCTGGTTGACGCGTTGAAACTCAACAACGTCGTCCTCCGCAGACCGGATTTGCTCCTTAATCCGGGTCAGTTCCTCCTCTAAAATGCGGGCAGCCGAACCATAGGACTCCTGCTTGACCAGTTCCCGTTGTGTCTTAAATTCCTCGATAGCCAGATGGAGAAAGGCCCTCGCATAGGCCGGGTGAGTGTTTTGACTGGAAAGCATGATGGTGATCCCAGACCCTGCCTGCCTTTTAACCTCATACGGCAGCACCAGTTCCTTGACGTCTCCCCCAAGACGGGACAACCAACGCGAGGAAAGGCGTTCCGACAGTCTCGCCTTGAATCCCTCACTCTGCAACAGGGACAGATGGCTTTGAGTCTGCTGCCAGTGATAGCTTTGCGAGTCAATCGTGGTACTCGGATCACGATATATCATGATCTGGGCGCTGGTATCGTACCGCTTGGGGGTAAACTCCAGGTAGACGACCCCGCCAAGAAGGCAATAGAGAAAGCAAACGACAATCAGCTTCCACCGAAAAACCAAAATGCCAAGGTAAACCCGGGGATCGACCTTCTTCTGCTCAAAATTGTCCGTAGGCTGCATCCGAACTCCAAGGTGTCAGGCGTTGTTGGACGCCGGAATAGTAACAAAACAACTGACGTCCCACAGGGACGCCAAGGCTGACCATCGCCCGCAACCCAATTCGGTTTGAACAGATGGTCACGAAGCTCACAAAGAAGAGTTTTCGCGCCCGCCTCCGGCGGAATAACCTTCTCCCTTCGTGCAAGAATATCAGAAGAACGCGATCTTTCGCGCGGGAACGATCACCCTGTCGCCTGACTCGAGCACAACGTCGTCCTTGGGATCGCCCTCTTTCATCAACGATTCACCGTTGACAACAAACGATTCCTCTTTCCCGTCCTTACCGCGCCGCATGATATGAATCCGGTCAGCCTTGGCAAAGCGTGGAAGCCCTCCAATCTTGAAAAGCAAATACATGAGCGTGCAGGGCTCGTTTTCGGCAAACTCGATCACGCCGCGCCGGGGGACTTCGCCCAACAGAATCACACGCTTTCCCGTCCCGGTTGCCTTGATAACTCCGCCCAGTTGAGGCGATTCAGAGGCGAAGACATAGACCAAATCGTTGTTACGCAGATAGACCTCAGGAATCTTCAGTTCCCCCTTATCCGAAACCAGCGACAGCACTTCACCTTCTGCTGCCGGCCCAAACGGTGAACGGAGACCGCCCCGGATGATTTTGACCCGATTACTCTCCCGATTTCCGCGCAATCCGCCCGCCCGGCGAAGGGCGTCGTTCAACGAAATGGTGGCTCCAGGTCCAATCTTGACCTCTCCCGGCACCTCGACATTGCCCATCGCCCCTACCGAGTCGTAAGAGGCCTTGGCAATTTTGACACTCACCGTGGCATGGTTCAAATACCGACCTTCCAAGACATTCTTGATCACCGCCTCGGCCTGCTGCACCGTCATGTCCTGCATGAAAACCAACCCCACATACCCGAAATCGATGGCGGAAGCATTATTGACCACATAACGCCCGTTCAGACTGGGATCTTCGACCACTGAGACCCACAACACGGTGTCCGGCTGAACAGTCGGCTCGGAAGGCTTCAGCATGCCGGTGGACCAATTGGAGAGGGTATTCGTCGCTTGAGATGGGGAACCGCCCCCGAAAGGCGGCACCACGGCAGGAACCACCGCCACACTCGACGGGGTTACCGCAGCGGGGGGAACAAGTTCAGCCTTCGGATTCTCCCGAACTGGATCCTTAGGCACAACGGCATCGATCCGGGGCACCACCTCCTCAGGACCACCAACAGGTGCGGTCACTGATGCTGCCGGCACGGTTACGGACACGGCTGAGACCGCACTGGCGGAAAGCGTCCCCGCCGGAGAAACCGAGACAAGTGTGGGCGTCGAAACGGACGCTTCAGGCTGATTGGCTTCCGGAATAACGTCGGGAGCCACCTCCTGACCCACAATACCATCGGCCATGGCTTCGGCGAGAACGGACGCCACGTAATCGTCCTCCCGGGATGTGGCACACCCAAAGGACAAAACGGCCAAGAGAAGCAT
>JBAXWO010000236.1:0-4802 GCA_037128375.1 bacterium | reverse complement strand
CAGGTTGTCGCGCAGAGTCTCGAGCGATTTGAGTTGAACGAGGGCGTGCTGAACTCGGTCGTACAGCCGCTTGGCATGGATCGCATTCTTCACGCGCAACCGGATTTCTTCGGCATCAATGGGCTTGGTCAGGAAGTCATTGGCCCCCGCCTGAATGCCCTTTAATCGGTCGACGCGATCTCTTAGGGCCGTGATCATGAGGATCGGAAGGTGGGCCGTCCGCGAGTCTTGGCGGAGCTGCCGACAGACCTCATACCCGTCGAGTTTCGGCATCATCACGTCCAGCAGAACCACATCCAGGGGGGCGGCGAATACCTTCTCCAGGGCCTGTTGGCCATCTTCGGCAAACGACACCTCATACCCCTTGGCTTCCAGGATATCCTGGAACAGTTTCCTGTTTTTCGCCTCATCATCAGCCACCAGGATTCTCCCGGCATGGTTAAAGATGGTAGATGCAGTTGGATCGGGATGACTCATGGTCTCGATTCCCCACCCAGGTGCCGGTTCACCTCGGTGCGCAGTTCCTTGATGCTGATGGGCTTGCTCAGGTAGCCGTCGAAACCGGCTGCGAGCATGCGCTTATAGTCTTCGCGCATGGCCAGAGCCGTGACGGCGATCACGGGAATGAGCCACATATCGGGATCCGACTTCAGCAACTTGATCGCGGAGAGGCCGTCGATCAAAGGCATCTGAATGTCCATCAGAATCAAACTGAGTTTGGCGGAGCGGGCCATTTCGATGATGCGTTCTCCATTCTCGATCGTCAGCGTGGCGTGACCCTCGGCCTGAAGCACGTCAGTGAGAAGTTTACGATGCTTGGCATCATCGTCGGCTATCAGAATCAGTTTTTTCATGGCATTAACCTCCATTACAACAGATACGACACATGGTTGTTCATCGTTTCATAATCCACCGGCTTCGCAAGCACATGGATCGCTGTGGTGGGACTGCTCTTGCGCAGTTCCACGCTGTCCATGTCCCGGCCCGACAGAATCAGAATGGGAATCTTCGCCGTGGGGTCGTGTCCTTTGAGTCTTCCGATCACCTCGTACCCGTTCATGCCCGGCATGGCGATGTCCAGAACGATTAGATCGGGGATCTGACTCTGAAGCATACGGAACAGCTCCTCTCCCCCCGATGCCTCGTCAACATGCGCGAAACCCAGTTGCTTCAATCCCTTCCTCAGCACCTCCCGAACCAGTCTATCGTCGTCGACGACAACCACGTGTTGGGCGGAGATTCTTTCGCGCTCATGCACTTGCGCGGCGCGTGCGGCATCGAGGAGTTTACCCGCGTTCAGGGTCCTGGCCGTCCATGTCGCCACGCCGCAGGAGAAACCGGTCACGGCAGAGGGCGCCATTTGGAAGAGAACGTCCTTGAGGAGTCTTCTGAACTTCGCCTGCACGGCAGTATCGGCGTTATTGTTAAGCGCCGCCGTGGCGATGAACTCGTTTCCGGAAAATGCCGATTCAGAACCGAAGGACCTGACTTTTTTGGCCAAGGTCCCCCACACGTCGTCTGTCGTGACAGCTTTCCCTTTGTCGGCGGACGATATAGCCTTGCTGCTGAAATCCGCATCCAGGGTGAACAGAATAAGCACAAGTCCGTCCGATTGCTGGTCGCTCGCGGCCAGAAGCGAGCGAATGGCCTGTACCAGATCCTGAACTGGGGAGAGCGGGATCGCAAACCGGAACGTACTGCCCTTGCCCTCGCCCTCGCTTTCCACCCACAACCGGCCACCGTGCTGTTCCACCATGCGCTTGACCAGCGCCAGTCCCAGTCCCGTGCCGGGGGACTTGCCCTTGACGCCACTTGCCACCTGGTAAAACTCTTCGAAGATCTTAACCTGATGCTCCTTCACGATCCCGATGCCGGTGTCGGAGACGGAGATTTCGATTGTGGATTGCAGATTGTGGATTGCGGAGGACTCGATTGCGGAGGACTCGATTACGGATTGCGGATTGTGGATTGCGGAGGACTCGATTGCGGATTGGCGATCGAAAAGAGGCTCCTGGCCTTCCACCCATTCCGGCCGTACCGCACCCGTGCTGGCGGTGGGCTTGTCCTTTCCCGAATCCGCATTCCGCATTCCGCATTCCGCAATGAGATTCGCGGATACGCGAATCTGCCCGCAGTCGGGAGTGAACTTGGCCGCATTGGAGAGCAGGTTGAACATGATCTGTTTCAATTGGCGCTCATCCGCCGTGATCACCAAATCTTTGACCGGGTCCGCGATCTCCATTGTCAGGCGGATTCCATGATTCAGGCACTTCTCCTTCACCATGACCAGACTGGCATCGAGCAACGTCGCGATGGGGAAAGAGGACGGTTCCAGTTCCATCTTCCCCGCCTCGATCTTGGCCAAATCGAGGATGTCGTTGATCAGGGAAAGCAAGTGTTGCCCGCTTTCGAGGATGTCTTTGACGTACTCCTCCTGTTTGGGGTTCAGAGCGCCAAAAAGCTTTTCTTCGAGCAATTGTGAAAACCCGATGATCGCACCCAAGGGGGTCCGCAACTCGTGGCTCATGCTGGCCAGAAAGTCCGACTTGGCCTGATTCGCAGTCTCAGCCGCCTGTTTCGCCTGGTTTAGTTCCTCCGTGCGTTCTCTTACGCGTTGTTCCAGTTCATCGTAGTACTTGCGCAGGTTTTCCTCCGCCTGCTTGCGCATCAACGCTTCGCCGATGTGCGCTGCAATGCTTTCCAGAAGTTCAACCGTTGCGCGGGTGAAACAGTCTTTGCGCCGGTCGTTGAAGTGAATCAGCCCCACCACCTTGTCCTTGTTCCGAATGGGCACCATGGCAAAGGAGGCATAGCCTTGATGGATGCAGCAGTTGCGTGGGTGATAACGAGGGTCCTGCTCGGGGGGCAGATCGAGCAACGGGACGGAATCGTTGGTCCAGAAGCTGCCCCCTGGCGTGAAGGGCAGATGGGCCGAGGCGGTATTGCCGGAAACGACCAGGCCGCAGGTGCATTCCAGGCAGACGTGGCCGTCTTTATCCCGGCACACCCCGCCATCCGCGCCACGTTCGATTAGCGTGTTTTCCGTCAGCAAAAACTCCTTGGAAAACCCGAGTTGGGCGATGTACGGGAAGTCCTCCCCGTCCTGCAGGCGCAGGCCCACGGCATCGAAACCGGTCTGGGTTTTCAAGGCGGCGAGGACGCGCTGGATGAAATCCTGCTTACCGCCCGATTCGTTGAGGATCTGCAGAACCTTCAGACACATTCCGCGATAGACCTCCGTCCGCTTGCGCTCGGTGATGTCAATCCCAATACCCACAAGAAACGGACGCCCATTGAGGACTATTCTTCGGCCTGTCATCAGCATCCACACGAAGGCCGGGCCACCGCGCAAAAGCACCCGGCCTTCAACAGCCTCCTGCACTCCGTCATTGAGCACATGTTCCATCTTTGACAGAATAAGCGCGCGATCATCCGGATGGATGGTATCCAGCGCGAGTGTTTGGGCAACCTCGGCATCGGGTTTGCCGACAATTTCGTCGCGCTGATAAGCACTCCACCGGACATATTTGCCGTTTTCATCCAACATGTAGAAAGTTCCGGGGATGCCTTCGATGATGACATGGCTCAGGGCTTGCTCGTTCTTTATCTCCGTTTCCGCCCGTTTGCGCTCGGTGATGTCGCGCCATCGGCAGTGAAGCACGATTTTGCCGCCATAACTGATGGCTGTAAGCGAAACCTCGACAGGGAAGTCCTCGCCGTTTGCGCGACGATGGACCCATTCGAACTGGTGGGAGCCGTTCGCGATGGCCGTCTGCATCATTTCATGGGCCTTCTCGAACGATTGGCGTCCGTCCGGTTGCAGGGGCGGAGACAGCTGCGATGGGTGACGCATCAGGAAGGCGTCGCGGCTGGCGTATCCGAGCATTTGAGCGGTGGCTTCGTTACAGTCCACGAATGTTTCACCATCGATCAGGAGAATGGCGTCGCGGGCAGCGTAGAGGACGTCCATGAAGCGTTTCTCGCTCTCCTGAAACGCCGTCTCCGCCGCCCGGCGTTTCTGATGCTCCTCGGCCTCGTTCAAGGCCCGCAACACGGCGGGGACCAGCCGCTTCAGGTTCTGCTTGATCACATAATCGATCGCGCCGCGGCGCAAGCAGTTCACCGCCTGCTCCTCACTCAACGTGCCGGAGATCAGAATGAAAGGGACATCGGGTTGCTTTTCAAGCGCCAAGGCCAGGGCGGCGAAACCATCGTAGTCTGGCAGGGCATAATCCGACATGATCAGGTCAAACCGCGTCTCAGCCAGGGCGGCCTCGTATTCCGCGCGATCACGCGCGATCCGCAGGTCGTGGAGCCTCGCGAGCTGTTGCAGTTGGTCCCGCAGCAGTTCCGCGTCACGGGGGTTGTCTTCAAGATAGAGAATCAACCTCGGATTATTCATGGCAACCTCCAGTCAGCGAGTTATCGGTAACAGTAAACAGTGACACTGACGTCATATCCCTGCTCCCTTTCACTGCCTACTGTTCACTGCCTACTGTTCACTGTCTACTGTTCACTGTCTACTGTTCACTGCCCACTGTTCACTGCCTACTGTTCACTGTCGTGCGGGCGGTCTACTGATTTGTCAGCGGGGTTGATCTTCACACGTTCACCCTTTTCCATCCGTGCGCGTTCTCGACGCGATTCTAATGGCCCCGTCCCCGGAAAAACCGGTTCGCATCGACACCTTCAACGTCCGATCCGGAACAGCGCCAGATCGTTCACGGTGTCCCGCAGGTAGCCGCCGGTGTAGTGCTCGCGGCCGCACGCCTTAAACACGACGGTGATCCAAAGATACCAGT
>JBAXWO010000235.1:0-4806 GCA_037128375.1 bacterium | reverse complement strand
GGACAAAGATGGCCAGGTCAACCTGGAATGCACCTGCGGGCTGGTGCTTTCCGGGAGGACCGGCCCGGCAAACCCGCTCTTCACCTCCGGTGGGAGTTTCTGGACAAATAACTCCATGCTTCTAGCCGACCTACCCGCCGATCAGGATTTGCGATTTCGCCCGCGAAACCGCTGCCTCCACGTCGGTTACGGGTCCGTGGCGCTGATCCCCATCCTCGACGATCAACAAATTGTCGGTTTGCTGCAGCTCAACAACCGGCAGACAGACTCCCTGACACTCGACATGGTTCGCTTCTTCGAGGGAATCAGCGCAAGCATCGGGGTGGCCCTGATGCAAAAAAGGAACGAAACGGCGCTGCGGGAAAGCGAAAGCCGCTATCAAGGGCTTATCCATCTCGCCGTCGACGGAATACTTCTGGGTTCCAAGGAAGGCCTCATCACCGACGCCAATGAGTGCATGTGTAGACTGGTCGGCCAGAAGCGCGAAGACCTGATCGGGAAGCCCATTCGCGACTTTCCGGCTGACCCGGAGAATCCGACCAGGACCCCTCCCGGTCTCGAGTTGCTCCAGAAGGGCGAAATTATCACGCGCGAACACACCCTTATCCGCCCGGATCAATCGAGGGTGGTTGTTGAGATGCGCACGAAGAGGATGCCGGACGGCACCTATCAGTCCATCTTTCGTGACATCACTAAACACAAGAGAACCGAGGAGTCGCTACGTCTCAAGAACCTGGTATTCGATGAGGCCATAACCGCCAACAGCATCGCCGGCCTTGACGGTGTGATCACCGAGGCCAACGCGATGTTCCTCCGTCTCTGGGGGTACACGAGCAAGGCAGAGGTGGTCGGCATGCCCATCCCGCATTTCCTCCATGACCCCCATGAAGCCGCCGCCATCGTCACGGCCCTTAATGAGTCTGGGCAATGGGAGGGCTCGTATACGGCGAGGCGGAAGGACGGATCCACCTTCATGGCCTATGGCATGGCCACCGTCGTGCGAACTGAGAACGGCGAAATAGTGGGCTACCAATCGTCGGTCATCGACATCACCGAACGCGTGAAGGCCGAGACCGAGATTCGCAAACTACAGAAACTCACAAGTATCGGAACCCTCGCGGGCGGCATCGCGCATGATTTCAACAACCTGCTGACGGGGTTGTTTGGAAACATCGCCTTGGCCAAGGTCGATATACCCCGGGATCATCCCGGCCACAAGCGTCTCGAAGAAGCGGAACAGTGCATGGACCGCGCCATCCGGTTGACCAACCAGTTGTTGACCTTCTCCAAGGGCGGAGATCCTGTGAAGCAGGACGTCAACCTGGGTTCGCTTTTCAGGGAAGGAGCACGATCCGTTCTGGCCGGCAGCAAGGTGACACTCGACTTCCAACAGGCTGAAGACCTGTGGCTGGCCAAAGTTGACACGTCTCAAATCCAGCAGGTCGTTTCCGCCCTCCTCGTCAATGCCTGTGAGGCCATGCCTGATGGAGGGGGCCTGTATATCAGCCTGGAAAATGCCTTGATCCCGGAGCCATCACGGGTCGGATCCCGTCCGGGGAAATATGTCCGGGTCACGGTGCGGGATGAGGGGACGGGGGTAAGCCAGAAGCACCTTGAACAGATATTCGACCCCTATTTCACCACTAAGCGGGCGGGCCGTGGGTTGGGTTTGGCAACGGCGCACTCGATCATCAACAAACACGGCGGCCACATCAACGTGATCTCAGAGACCGGAAAAGGAACAACCTTTACACTCTATCTGCCGGCCTCCGAATCCCTGTCACAACGCGAATCAAAGCCTACCCACCAGGAAACCCCACCCACTCACCGTGCCACCCGTGTTCTTTTGATGGACGACGAGATTCTGATCTGCAACCTGGTTACGAAAATGCTCGAACACGAGGCCTTCTCAGTGGCCACCGCGCCCGGCGGTCACGAGGCCATCGAGATGTATCGCCAGGCACGGGAGGCAGGCGAACCTTTCGACGTGGTCATCATGGATCTGACCATTCCCGGCGGGATGGGCGGAAAGGAGGCGATCAAGAGCCTTATGGCACTCGACCCCAACGCCAGGGCCATCGTTTCCAGCGGTTACGCGGATGATCCGGTCATGGCCCGCCATGCCGAATACGGGTTTATCGGCCGCCTCGCCAAACCGTACACGAAGAACGCCTTGTGCGAACTGCTGGGGCAAGTCCTGCAAAAATAGCCCTGCCCCACCTTCCCTTTCCTCCCTGCCATCCTAACGCTTGAAACCGCAAGGGCAACGTGGCATGGTACGCCCCGTTTCCTGAAAGCAATCTGAAGGATTAAACCGGCCCTATGAACAAGATCTTCGTGCTCGATACCAATGTGCTCCTCCATGACCACACCTGCATTGAATCCTTTGCCGATAATACCGTCGTCCTGCCGATGGCGGTTATCGAGGAACTGGATAAATTCAAAAAGGAATCCAGCGAACTCGGCCGCAATGCGCGCGGCGTCATCCGCCGCCTGGACAGCCTCCGGACGCGCGGCCGACTCGGCAACGGGGTCCCCATGGAGAATGGCGGAACGCTCAAGATCGTCACCGGTTACGGCTTGATGCGCGATATGGATCTGGAGGACGAAATCCCCGACAATCGCATCATCCGCGTGGCTTTCGCCCTCCACAAACAGGGCGAACGGGTCATCTTCGTGTCCAAGGATATCAACGCCCGCATCAAGGCCGACGCCCTGGGCATCGAGGTAACGGATTTCGAAAAGCAGAAGGTCAACTTCGATGAACTGTTCACCGGCTGCCGGGACTTGGCCGTGCACCCCGAAGTCATCGACGAATTCTACGCCAATCGATCGGTCGTCCTGCCGGATCTTGAATTGATGCCCAACGAGTTCGTGAACCTGACCTCTGACGGGGACACGCACCAGACGGCACTCACCCGCGCCGGCGCCAAGGGAACCCTCGTCCAGCTCAATCCCAAAATCGAAAGCATCTGGCACATCAAACCCCGCAGCCGCGAACAGCGCATGGCGGTCGAACTCCTGATGGACGACTCCGTCCATATCGTCACCCTCGTGGGAACGGCCGGCACGGGAAAAACCCTCCTCGCGCTCGCGGCCGGCCTGGAGAAAACCGTCAACCAGAAACGCTATGACCGCATCCTGGTGACCCGCCCCATCATGCCTTTCGGAAAGGACATCGGCTATCTGCCCGGCAACAAAGACGAGAAACTCGCCAACTGGATGATGCCGATCTTCGACAATCTGACCTACCTTCTGACCAAGTCGAGCACCGTCGACCACAACCACACCATCCGCGACCGGATCGACAAATTGCAGCGCGACGAGATTCTCGAACTCGAGGCCCTGACCTACATGCGCGGCCGGTCGATCCCCCGCCAGTTCATCATTGTGGACGAGGCCCAGAACCTGACCCCGCACGAGATCAAGACCGTGATCAGCCGCGCCGGCGAAGGCACCAAAATGGTATTGACCGGCGATCCCTACCAGATCGACAACCCTTATCTCGACGCCAGCAGCAACGGCCTGGCGTATGCGGTCGAGCGCCTGGAGACGCAGTCCATTCACGGCCATGTCACCCTCACCAAGAGTGAGCGTAGCGCCCTGGCCGCCATCGCCGCCAACCTGCTGTAGCCCCCCATGACCAAAATTGAACTTGAACGAACCTTCACCGCCAACCGGGACCGGTACATCCGGGAATGGAGTGAATTCCTCGCCTTCCCCAGCGTCAGCATCGACCCCGATCACGGCGCCGACTGCAGCCGGTGCGCGCAGTGGCTCGCCGATCACCTCGCCGCACTGGGTTTCGCCACGCGCCTGGTGCCGACCGCCTCCCACCCCGTCGTCCTGGCTGAGAGGCCCGGAAGGCCCGGTGCCCCCACGGTGTTGTTTTACGGCCACTATGATGTTCAACCCGCCGACCCGCTGAATCTCTGGATATCCCCCCCATTCCAACCGATCCTCCGCCAGGAAAGACTTTATGCGCGAGGGGCGCAGGACAACAAAGGCCAGCTGTTCGCCGCCCTCAAGGCCATCGAGACCCTCATTCGCGCCAACCAGCTGGAGGCCACGCTGAAAATCCTGATCGAAGGCGACGAAGAGACCGGCCGGATGCCCATCCTGAAGGTTCTCGACCATGAGAAGCCGGCCTTGAAAGCCGATATCGTCATGGCCGCCGACACGGGCACCGTCAGTTCCGGTGCCCCCACCCTCACCATGGGGCTCCGCGGCATCGTGCACCTGACCGCCGTGCTGACTGGGCCCGATCACGACCTCCACTCAGGTGTCCACGGGGGCCGGGCGCCCAATCCCGCCAACGGTATGGCGCGGCTAGCCGCCTCCCTGCATGACGACACCGGCCGCGTGGCCGTCCCCGGATTCTACGAGGGGGTCCGGGAACCTTCTGACGCCGAACGCGCCCTGGCCAACGCCGAACCGATCGATGCCGCCTGGTACGAGTCTGTCACCGGCGTCCCTCCGCTGGGCGGCGAACAGGCTTACACCCCCATCGACCGCACGGCCTTCCGTCCCGTCATCGACCTCAACGGCATTCACTCGGGATACGGCGGAGTCGGCAGCAAAACCATCATTCCGGCCAGAGCCGAGGCCAAGATTTCCGCCCGCCTCGTACCCGGCCAACAACCGGAACGTATCCTCGAGGCGATCGTGGCGCACCTCCAACACCACGTCCCCGCAGGACTGCGCCTGGAAATCACCGAACAGGGCATCGGGGGACCCGCCGTGCGGGTCGATCTCAAATCGCCCCCCGTTCTGCTCGCCCGCCAGGTCCTGGCGGAACTGTCGGAC
>JBAXWO010000234.1:0-4813 GCA_037128375.1 bacterium | reverse complement strand
TGTCCGATAAACCGGCGCCGCCAGAGCGGAAGTCGACAAGTCAGGCGCCCGCCCCGCATGCAGGCCCAATGTTTCAATATGTTTGCTTTCAATGCTCATAGGTTTCTCCTCATTTTATCCCAAAAAACACGACCCATACGATCATTCCGCTCCTGATACGTCAACCCGTTTCTTATCCGGTGCGCCGCGCCTCTTCATCCCGGGAGGCACGGAGCCCGCTCGGCCTCACGATGCAAACGGCACGGTCATGGAAATCGTCGTTCCCTGTCCCGGCGCGCTGGCCACATCAAGCGTCCCCCCAACATAGGCGAGATGCTCGCGCAAGTGAAACAACCCGAAGCCCTCAGTGGAAAAGGGGTCTCCCGCTTCGCCCGGGTTAAAGCCGCGACCCTGATCGCTGACCACGACCCGCAGTGCACCCGGTGTCGGCCATTCCATGGAAACCGATGCCGCCGGCACTTCGGCATGCTTGACCACATTCAACAGCAATTCCCGCACCGCACGGAAGATGAGGATGGTCAGCGGCTCAGGAATGTCCGGCGATTCCGCCATCGTCAAGGCCACGCGCAGCCCATGCTTCGCCAGCATCCAGTCCGACAGCCATCGCAGGCCAGGCACCAAGCCCGCATCAAGCAACACCGGCGGAAACAACTCCATCGTCAGGACCCGCGAGGCGTCAAGCGATTCCCTCAGAAGATCGAGTATCTCCTGAACCGCCCGGGCGTGGCTCTTTTCCCCGTCCTTCGGATCGAGCAAACCAACCTTGAGCGTGCAGGCCACCAGCAAGGGCTGAAGGTTATCATGCAGTTGGCCGGCCAATCGTTTGCGTTCACGCTCCTCGGCCTGCGTCAACTCACCGGCAAGTTTCCGAAGCTGACCCACGCTCCGATCCAAGGCGACATTCTTCTCCCGCAGCACCAGATCCAAATGCTTGCGCGTGTTGATGTCCTGGAAGATTCCGAACAGCACACGGCGTTCCCCATCCAGGCGCCCGACCGCGCGAACCCAGCGCCTGCGGCCCCTGGCCGTTACGATCTGAAGTTCTTCATCAAACGGCTCGCCCTCGTCCATGGCACGCCGCACAAGGCGCTCAATGATCGGACGGGATTCCGGCGTATAGAACGCGATCCCATTCTCCATCGTCGGTTTAAAACCGGGCTCCACTTCGTGGATCCGATAGACCTCGTCGGTCCACACCTGTTCAGAGGTGCGCAGATCCAGTTCCCAGCCGCCCACGTGCGCGACCTTCCCCGTTTCGGTGAGTAACGCGTGGCTGCCCCGCAGAGCGGCGTTCACCGCTTCCAGTTCCCGCGTGCGCTCCGCCACCCGCTGCTCCAACGTCTCCGCCAGACAACGCAGATCATCGGCCGCCCGCTTGCGCGCGGTAATGTCCTGAATGGTTCCGATCATGCGGACCGGCAGGCCCTGGGCATCGAGGTCCAGTCGTCCGCGGCCATGCACCCAGCGTTGCGTTCCGTCACAGTGCCGGAGAATCCGGTACTCCCTGTCGAAAGGCCGCCGTTCCCCCACGACCTCCCCGGAAAAGTAGTCCACCATCGCCTGGCGGTCATCGGCGTGAAGCAGGTCAATCCACGTCTCGATCGAGTGTTCGGAAGACGCGTCGAGTCCGAAAATCTCATCAAGAACCTCGGAGCTCTTCCACCTGCCGGCGGGAATATCGAGCACATAGATACCCAAGCCCGCAATCGCCTGGACGTCCCTCAGGAATCGCCCGCATTCCTCCTGCATTTCCTGTGCGTGATCAGCCATAGGAATCTCTCGCCAGTGTCCGAAACCCGCAGGTTACGCTTGCCAGCACCCAAAATCGAGCAGGAATAAGACGGCCGCCCATAGCGGCAGATTTGCCGAATGTTGCAGCATGGACAGACGCCACTCCCGCCGTTATCCTCACCCTATCAAAAAGTGAGGACACCCCATGAGCAAGGCCATCGGCTTCGACAACGAGCTTTACCTTCAGGAACAAACCGCCGCCATCCTTGAGCGCGTCCGCCCCTACGACAAGCTCTATCTGGAGTTCGGCGGGAAACTCCTGTTCGATTACCACGCCGCCCGCGTTCTGCCGGGGTACGACCCGAACGTCAAAATGCGGCTGCTCCACCAGCTCAAGGACCAGGCGGAAGTCATCCTCTGCATCTTCGCCGGCGATATTGAACGCAAGAAGATGCGGGCCGATTTCGGCATCTCCTACGACACCGACGCCATGAAACTCATGGATGACCTGCACGATTGGGAGGTGGACGTCACCGCCGTGGTGATCACGCGTTACGATAATCAGCCCGCCGTGGATCAGTTCAAAACCAAACTCGAGCGCCGCGGAATCCGCGTCTACACCCACCGCGCCACCCGCGGCTATCCCTCGGACGTGGACCTGATCGTGAGTCCGGCGGGCTACGGCGCCAATGCCTACATTGAAACCAGCAAGCCTCTGGTGGTCGTCACCGCCCCGGGCCCGGGCAGCGGCAAGTTGGCAACCTGCCTGACCATGCTCTACCACGATCACCTTCAGGGCCGGAAGGCCGGTTACTCGAAGTTCGAGACGTTCCCCATCTGGAACCTCCCTCTTAAGCATCCGGTCAATACCGCTTACGAGGCCGCCACCGCGGATCTCGGCGATGTGAACCTCATCGACCCTTTCCACCTCGACGCCTATGGGCAGACCACCGTGAACTATAACCGCGATATCGAGGTGTTTCCCGTCGTGCGCAATATTCTGCAACGGATCGCCGGCGGCGAGGCCGTCTATCGATCCCCGACCGACATGGGGGTCAACCGCGCCGGGTTCGGCATCTGCGATGACGCCGTGGTGCGCGAAGCGGCCCGCCAGGAAGTCATCCGCCGCCACTTCCGCTATACCTGCGAATACGTCATGGGGCTCGGCGATCAGGACGCCGTCCGACGCACCGAACGCCTGATGCAGGAACTCAACGTCCGGCCCGAAGACCGGCGTGTGGTTCAACCGGCGCGCGACGCCGCCCTCGATGCCGCGCGGCAGGGCAAGGGCAACCAGGGTGTCTTCTGCGGGGCGGCCCTTGAACTGCATGACGGCACCGTGATCACCGGAAAGAATTCGCCGCTCATGCATGCGGCTTCAAGCCTGATTCTCAACGCCGGCAAACATCTGGCGGGCATTCCGGACAAGATCCATCTGCTGCCCCCCAGCGTCACAAGTTCAATCGCCACATTGAAACGCGACATTCTGGGTCGTAAGACGGAAAGCCTCAGCCTGGACGAAACCCTGATCGCGCTGAGCATCAGTTCCACGACAAACCCGGCCGCCCAAGCCGCCATGGAGAGTCTGAAGGAATTGTCCAGCTGCGAGATGCATTCCACCCACATTCCGACCCCGGGCGATGAAGCCGGCCTCAAGCGCCTGGGCATCAACGTAACCAGCGACCCGTTCTTCCCGACCCGGAACCTGATCGCCTGATTCGAGAAGAAAGGGAGGGAGGCTCTGCGGTCGTCTCCTCCCGCAGACACGCTCCGCCATCTCAGGCGGCTGGATTGGGAAGCTTGGCCTTCAACTCGTCAAGTTTCACTTCCGCATCGGCGGCGCTCGTGGCCGGCGTCACGAAATCGGCCAGCAATTCGACGCGGTCGTTGGCGACCTCCACCATGCCGCCCTCCACCAGGAAGTACTGCTCCTGACTCTCCCCCCGGATCTTTAAAATTCCGGTTTTCATCGCGGTCATCATGCGCGTGTGCCGGGCCAGGATGCCAAAAAATCCCCTGAGGCCCGGACAGACGGCCTCCGTCGCCGCGCCGTCGAAAAACACCTTATCGGGTGTGGCCAGCGTTACATGAAACGTCATCCCGCGCTCCCGCTGATCTTCTGGGCTTTCTTAATGGCGTCCTCAATATGCCCGACCATGTAGAAAGCCTGCTCAGGAACCCGGTCGTGCTTGCCCTCCAGCACCTCCTTGAAGGAGCGGATTGTATCCGAAAGTTGCACGTACGCGCCCGGGGTTCCAGTGAACTGCTCAGCCACGAAGAAGGGCTGCGACAACAGTCTCTGCACCTTGCGGGCCCGCTCGACAATCGCCCGGTCATCCTCGGACAGTTCCTCCATGCCCAGGATGGCGATGATATCCCGAAGCTCCTTGTATCGCTGCAGAATCTCCTGCACGCCGCGCGCCACACGGTAATGCTCCTCACCCACGATCTCCGGCGCCAGGATGCTGGACGAGGACACCAGCGGATCCACCGCCGGATAGATCCCCTGCTCGACGATCGCACGCGATAACTCCGTGGTGGCGTCAAGATGCGCAAAGGTTGTGGCGGGCGCGGGATCCGTGTAGTCGTCCGCCGGAACATAAACGGCCTGAATGGACGTGATCGAGCCGTTCTTCGTGGACGTGATCCGCTCCTGAAGTTCGCCCATGTCGGTGCCCAGCGTGGGCTGGTAACCCACGGCCGAGGGGATGCGCCCCAGCATGGCGGACACTTCGGACCCGGCCTGGGTGAAACGGAAGATGTTGTCCACGAACAGGAGCACGTCCTGATGCAACTCGTCACGGAAAAACTCCGCCACCGTCAGCGCCGAGAGAGCCACCCGCGCGCGTGCGCCGGGCGGTTCGTTCATCTGACCGAACACCATGGCGGTCTTCTTGATCACGCCCGATTCGCACATTTCGCGATAGAGCTGGGTTCCCTCGCGGGTCCGCTCGCCCACGCCGGCAAACACGGAATAGCCGCCATGTTCGGTGGCGATGTTACGGATCAACTCCTGGATCAGCACGGTCTTGCCCACCCCCGCGCCGCCGAACAGCCCGATCTTTCCGCCCTTCTTATAGGG
>JBAXWO010000233.1:0-4832 GCA_037128375.1 bacterium | reverse complement strand
ACCGCGTTGCTGCGGCAGTTGCCGGCCAATCCCGGTATGGCCTTCGTGGTGATCCAGCATCTCGATCCGACCCACGGCAGCGCCCTGCCGGCGCTGTTGCAGCGGGCAACGTCCATGCCGGTCACGGAAGCGAAGCACGGCATGCCGGTGGACGCCAACTGCGTCTATGTGATCCCGCCGAACCGGACCATCCGACTGTCGAAACGGCGGATCAAGGTGTTGCCACGGATCGGAGAGCACCAGATCCATCTGTCGGTGGATGGCTTCCTTGAATCCTTGGCCAGGGAGGAAGCCGATCGGGGCGTTGCGGTCATCCTGTCCGGCAACGGTTCAGACGGCACGCGCGGCTCGATGGCGGTCAAGGCGGCAGGCGGGATCACGTTCGCGCAGGACGACACGACGGCCAAGTACACGGCCATGCCTGCCCATGCCGTCGCGGCTGGCTGTGTCGATTTCGTACTGACGCCAGATGCCATTGCGAAAAAAATGGTCAAGTTGGTTGGTCAGCCGCTTCTGACGGCTCCGGCCAGGAAAGAGGCAGGCGGCGAGCCCTGTACGGAAGAGCACGCATTCGAGCAGATTGTGGCGCTTCTTCGCCAGCGAACGGGGGTGGACTTCACCCATTACAAGCGAGCCACGCTTGACCGCCGTATTCGGCGGCGGATGGTCTTGCGCAGCATCGATTCGTTGCGGCGGTATTCCGAGTATCTGCGCCTTCACGCGGCGGAAGCTCAGGAGTTGTTTGAAGATATCCTGATCCACGTGACCGGCTTTTTTCGCGATCCGCAGGTCTTCCAGTTGTTGAAGAGGAGAGTCCTTCCGCGCCTGATGAAAGGGCGTAACCCGGAAACGCCCCTGCGCATCTGGGTGGCGGGCTGTTCGAGCGGTGAGGAGGTCTATTCCCTGGCCATCGCCCTGATGGAATTTCTGGCCGACAGGAAGGCGCAGGTCCCGGTGCAGTTCTTCGGCACGGACATCAATCTCGCGGCGCTTGAGTGGGCGCGCGCGGGCTTGTACCCCGCCGCCATCGCTGCCGACGTATCCCCGGAGCGGCTGCGGCGGTTCTTTACGAAAACGGACGGCGGCTACCGAATCAACAAGTCGATCCGCGAACTATGCGTGTTCGCCCGTCAGAACCTGGTGGCGGATCCCCCGTTTTCAAACCTCGACCTGATCAGTTGCCGCAACGTGCTCATCTACTTTGGACACAAGCTGCAGCGCAAGGTGTTCCCGTTGTTTCATTATGCCTTGCACGCGAAGGGGTTTCTGCTGCTGGGCGCGGCGGAAACCACGGGCACGAACGACAACTTGTTCACGATCGTGGACAAACAGGGCAGGATTTACGCGAGGAAATCCGCACCGACACGGCCGGCGTTGACCTTCGGGCCTTTTCCGCCGGCCCCGAAACAGGACGCGCCGCCGGTTCTCACGGCGGAAGAGCGGGTCGGTTCGGGCATTCCCGAGATCCAGAAACATGCCGACCGGGTGATACTGGCGAATTACAGTCCGCCCGGGGTGGTGGTCAACCGGAATATGGAGGTGCTGCAATTCCGCGGCCACACCGGACCCTATCTGGAACATGCGCATGGCGAGGCGAGTCTGAACCTGTTGAAAATGGCCCGCGAGGGCCTCGTGGCGGATTTGCGCACCGTTGTGGCCATGGCGATGAAATCGGACGGCCACGCCCGGCGGGAAGGCGTACGCGTCAAGCAGAACGGGGCTTTGGTGCTGGTCAACATCGAGGTCGTGCCATTTCATGTGCCGTCGCTAAACGCCAGGTTCTTCCTCGTCACCTTCGAGGCGGCGTCCGCCGCGCCCGTCGCGGGTGGCAGAAAACCAGACGCCCATGAAAGGCTCGGAAAACGGCAGGACGAAAGCGCCGAGTTGGTGCGGTTGCGCGAGGAACTGATCGCCATGCGGGAGTCGCTGCAGGCGACCATCGAGGAGCAGGAGGCGACCAACGAGGAGTTGCGTTCTGCCAACGAAGAGATCATGTCCAGCAACGAGGAGTTCCAAACCACGAACGAGGAGTTGGAGACCGCCAAGGAGGAAATGCAGTCCACCAACGAGGAACTCACCACGCTCAATGACGAGTTGGAGACCCGCAACACGGAGATGGGGCAAGTCACCAACGACATCCATAACCTGATGGCGAGCGTTCATATCCCTATCGTCATCGTCGGCACGGATTTGCGCATCCGCCGGTTCACGGCCATCGCCGAAAAGTCCCTGAATCTCAGCGCGGCCGACTCGGGGCGCCCGATCACTGACGTCAAGCTCAGGGTCGAGGTCCCGGGACTCGACAAGCACATCGCCGACGTCATCGACTCGCTTCAGGCCAGGGAGATGGAGATCAAGGACCATCTGGGCCACTGGTGGTCGATACGCATCCGGCCCTACAGGACCGTCGACCACAAGATCGACGGTGCGGTCGTCATGTTTGTGGACATTGACCTGCTCAAGATGGGCTTGGAGCGGGCGACGACGGTTCGTGACTACGCCGGGGCGCTCATCGACACGGTGCGGGAACCGGTGGTGGCGTTGGATAAGAACCTGATTGTGGAGGCGGACAACACGGCGTTTTATAAGACGTTCAAGATCCGCCCCAAAGACACGCTGAACCGCCGTATCTACGAACTCGGAGACGGTCAATGGGACATCCCGAGACTGCGGTCGCTGTTGGAGGAGATCGTGCCTCACAACGCCGTGGTCAGGGACTTCGCTGTCGAGCATGCCTTCCCGGCGATCGGCAAAAAAAGGATGTTGCTCAATGCCCGCCGGCTATCCCGCGGCGGCGGGAGGACCGCCCTGATTCTGTTGGCGATCGAGGATGTGACGGGAAAGGCGAGGAAATGAAGCCTGCGAGCGTTTTGCGGAAGACCCCGAAAGACGGTCGGGGTGGCACCCGCCCGTCCAGTCCTTCGCAAAAACAACCTCGCTTGGACGATGGATTGAAAGTGGACTTGCAGGAGGCGCGCGAGCAGCTCGCCCTGCTGCGTTCGGACCTGGAGGTGGCGGAGCGTGTGGCGCAGGAGGCCCTGCGCAACCTGGACCTCTGCCGTGAAGAGAGCGCGGGCCTTTACGACTTCGCCCCCAATGCCTATGTCACCCTCGATCGCACCGGCGTCATTCGCGATGCCAACGTGGCCGCAGCGGACCTGCTGGGGGAGGACCGACACAAGCTGCGGGACACGCTTTTCACCAGGTTTGTCGCCAAAAAGGACCGCCCGGCCTGCTTTCGTCATCTCGGTCGTTGCCGGAAGAGCCGCTATCCCGCCAGGATCGCCACCGACCTGAACCTGTGCCTCGGTGACCGCCCATGCGAGGTGCACATGCTCAGTGTGCCCGATCCGTCACCGCATCAGTCCCTGTACCGCACCGCGCTGGTGGACATCAGCGAGAGACGGTGCGCCGAACGGGCGTTGCAGGACAGCGAATCCAGATACCGGCTCCTCTTCGAGGCGAACCCATGCCCCATGTATATCTTCGATGAGAGCACCTTGAATGTCCTCGACGTCAACGCGGCGGCCCAGCACCTTTACGGTTCTCGCGCGAGGCCTTTCTCGAGATGACAGTCCGGGATATCCGTCAGCCTGAGGAGATACCGCCGGTTCTGGCGGCGATTCGGGCGCAGCACCGACTTCTTCGACGCGGCATGGCGAAGGCCCGGCGCGCCCACGGACAAAAGTCCGGCGCAGGCATCGCGCTCGCCGCCGGTGAATGGCGTCATGTGAAGCGCGACGGTACCGGGTTCGACGCCTCCATCACCATCAGTTCCATCCAATATGAGGGCCGTGAAGCGCGGTTGGTGATGGTCACCGACGTCACCGCCCGCAAGCAGGCGGATGAATCCCTGCGGAACCTGACAGCGGAACTGGAGCGGCGGGTGGGCGAACGAACGGCGGCGGCGAGGGAGACCATGGAGCGGTTGCAGGCGACTTTGGTGGCCGCCAACGTGGTGGCGTGGGAGTTGGATCTGGCCAGCGGTCGACTTCTGGAAACAGGGCCGGTTGCGACATTCTTCGGCAAGCCGGAGGGATTTCTGCACGGGGACGATGCCTCCTTTTTTGAGAGCATTCATCCTGATGACCGAGCGGGTGTTCGGACCCACGTGGAGCGGGCGATTCAGCGCGGGTGCGGCAGCTACGCGGTGGAGTTTCGCGTGGTCCATCCCGACGGCGGTATCCGTTGGGTCGCGACGACCGGTCAGGTCGAATGCGATGCCGCCGGGCGTCCGGTACGCCTTCGGGGCATTTCCCAGGATATCACCGGGCGCAAACAGGCCGAGTCGGTGTTGGCGAAAACCCATCGCGCCCTGCGTGTTCTCACCGAGTGCGGACATGAGCTGCTACGCTTGTCCAGCGAGCAGGATTTGCTGGATACGGCCTGCCGGATCGCCGTTGATGTGGGCGGCTATCAGATGGCGTGGGTGGGTTACGCGGAGAACGACGCCCGTAAGTCGATCAGGCCAATGGCGCTGGTCGGGTCCGCGAAAGACGATCTTTCCCGCATGCACCTGACGTGGGCCGACACCAAGTTCGGCTGCGGTCCCACGGGGGAGGCCATTCGCACGGGTCAGCCGTGCCGGTGCCAGGACATCGCGAAGGACCTGATGTATGCGCCGTGGCGGGCGGACGCCCTGAAACACGGTTACGCCTCCGCGCTGGCCCTTCCGCTGATGAGCGAGCAAGAGTGTTTGGGGGCCTTGACCATCTGTGCGGCGCACAGGGAGGCGTTCGATGAGGTCGAAGTGTCGTTGCTCCAGCAATTAGCCAATGACCTCACCGTCGGCATCATGTCGATCCGTGCCCGGGCGCAACGGACCGTTCTGC
>JBAXWO010000232.1:0-4855 GCA_037128375.1 bacterium | reverse complement strand
CGGCATCGTGGCCGGCAAGGGCGACTATCCCCTGCTGCTGGCCCAATCCGCCCGACAGCAGGGCGTTAAGCGCATTGTCGCCGTGGCTTTTCGCCATGAAACCAGCCGCGCCATCGCACGTTACGCGGACGAGGTCCACTGGGTGTATCTCGGCCAGCTCCAGCCGATCCTGGACACCTTCAAGAACATGGGCATCCGCCATGCGGTCATGGCCGGCCAGATCACCCCCACCCATCTTTTCAGCCTGCGATTCGATCGCGCCACCCTGGCGCTTCTCGGTCGTTTGCGGGAGCGCAACGCCCACACCATTTTCGGCGCCTTCTGCGACGAGCTCAAGGGGATCGGCGTGAACCTTCTGCCCGCCTACCTGTTTATGGAAAGCGCCATGCCGCCGCCGGGCCTCATTGCCGGACGCCCCCCGACCACGGCGGAGCAGGCGGATATCGATCTGGGCCTCCGCGTCGCCAAGATCACCAGCGGCATTGAAATCGGCCAGACGGTGGTGCTCAAGGAGGGGACCATCCTGGCCGTGGAGGCGTTCGAGGGGACCGATGCGGCTATCCGCCGCGCGGGTCGTCTCGGTGGCCGCGGCACGGTCGTCGTCAAGGTTGCCAAGCAGGGACACGACATGCGCTTCGATATCCCTGTCATCGGCTTGCGCACCCTGAAAGCCCTGCGCAAGGCCGGCGTTGCCGTGCTGGCGGTGGAGGCCCGACGCACCATCCTGCTCGAGCGCGACCGGTTGGTGGCGGAGGCGAACCGGATCGGATTGAGTTTTCTCGCCGTGGAGACCCAAGATCATGAACCCTGAACGCAAACTGAAAGTCGGAGTGATCGGAGTGGGCGCCCTGGGTCAGTGGCATGCCCGCGTGTACTCGGAGTTGCCCCAGGCCGAACTGGTAGGCGTTTATGACGTGCACGAACCGCGCGCCGAGGAAATCGCCGCCCGGTACCGGACTCGCGCCTTCAAGTCCATGGAGGCCCTGGCCGCCGAAACCGAGGCCCTCAGCGTGGTCGTCCCCTCCGACCTTCATTGTGCCATCGCCAATACGCTCATGAACAAGGGGGTTCATCTTCTGGTGGAAAAGCCGATCGCCTCAAGTACCGTCGATGCCCAGGCCATGGTGGCCCTCGCCGAAGAAAAGGGACTGGTCCTCCAGGTTGGCCACGTGGAACGGTTCAATCCCGTGCTGGGCGCCCTGGAACAGGTGCTCACCGAACCGCGCTTCATCGAAGCCGTGCGGCTCGCCCCCTATCCCCCGCCCCGCGAAGGGCTGCACCCCCGGGGAACCGAGGTGAGCGTGGTTCTGGATCTCATGATCCACGACCTGGAAATCATCCTCCACCTGGTGCGGTCACCCGTGCGCCATCTGCATGCCGTGGGCGTTTCCGTGCTGAGCCCGAGCGAGGATATCGCCAATGTCCGGCTCTCCTTCGAGAACGGCTGCGTGGCAAACGTGACCGCCAGCCGGATCAGCTCCGAGCGAACCCGCAAGATCCGCGTATTCCAGCAGGACACCTATGTCTCGCTCGACTACGAGAAGCAATCGGGCCATCTTTTCCGGAAGACCGGGGCGGCGATTGAGCGCTCCGATGTGCCCATCGAAAAGGGCGAACCGTTGTTCAACGAGCTTTCCTCGTTCGTACAATGCGTCCTCACCCGCGGCCAGCCGAAAGTCTCCGGCCAGCACGCCGCCCTGGCTCTCAAACTGGCGGTGGAGATCTGCACTCATATCCGCCAGGGCGGATCGTAATAGTCGCACACGCCTGAAAACCCAATGAAAGCGGGCTTATTGCTGATCAAGTCACCTGCGCCAGATAGTCGGCGGGAGTGAGGATACGGATGGTGTTCCAGGTGCCGAGGGCGGGCAGATGCTGATCGCCCGTGACGATATGCGAGGCGCCAGCGGCGGCACAGGCCAGGACCACATCGTCATCGGGGTCGTCCAGGACCACCGGCGTGCGGAGCGGTTGCGGCCACACAACGTCCGAAACGTCGATGATGGCGGCGAGGAGGTCGCGTGACGTCAACTTCCGGTTCCTGAGCACGACCGCGAGTCGGGGATAGTCCAGTACGCGAGCGAGTTCGGTCAGCATGGCGCGGCTGATGCAGAGCCGATCCTCACCGGTCACAATTCGATCCCAGACCCGCCCCGGGGTGCCGCCCCAGATCAAGCCTGAAACCAGCACATTCGTGTCGCAGACGATCTTCATGACTTGGGTGGCGGGGTTGGGCGGGTGCGCACTTCGCGGATGATCGCGTCCAACTCGTCAGGTGCCAGTTCGCCTTTTGTGACCGGATAGGCAGTAAAACGCTCACGGACCTCGCTCACCGTCGGTCTCCCCGACAGACCCCCGAAGGACGGGCGAACCCGTTGTTCTTTTTCAGACGTATCGACACCGGAAAGAGGCGCGATTCGGAAGGCCGGCCGGGAGTTCCGCACCACGATGAACGACTCACCGCTCTCAGCACGGTCGGCGATCGACGCGAGGCGGTTCCGAATATCCTGCATGGCAATCAACGTATCCATAGGTGCATCTCCTTCGAAGACTCCGTATGCTTTACCGTCACTTTAAACGTATGGTTTGCCGACTGTCAACAGCCAATGGGGGTTGTTCGATGTCTACAGCCTACAGGCTATTCGGCCTGCATCATGCGGGATGCCGATGATCGAGGGTGTCTTATGATGAATCTCCTGCTCTGCCTCCCCGGACAATGCTCACCCGGGTCGATCTGGCCGGCCTCGACCCGAGGGCGGCACGGCCAATGCACAACGTTCGAATGCCCGCAGCGGGCCGATGCGGGCTACAGGAGTTTCGCGCCTGATTCGCCGCCCCTACGGAACTGACCTGCGCCCGCGTGCAATGTCCACGGATGATTCGGCTTCTTTTCCGACACAGAATCACGTAGCCTGCACGCGAAATGGAGTTCGAATACTATCGGTCCGGCCGGCCACTCGGCAGGAAAGGATCGCCACCCTGAAGTGAGCAACACGATGAAAAAGGTTGGTTCATGACACGGCCTCCCGAGGTGCTGATCGTCGCCGGCGAAGTCTCCGGCGACATGCACGCCGCCAGCCTCGTACGGGCCCTCCGTCAAGCGAGACCCGACCTGAAGGTTTACGGCATCGGGGGGCCCCAACTCCGCGCCGCCGGCGCGGAAACCCTCTACGATGTCAGCGACATGGCGGTGATGGGCTTCACCGAGGTTATGCGGCGGCTAACTTTCTTTCGCGGGGTCTTTTACCACCTGCTGAACGTGGCCCGCGAACAGCGCCCGGACGCCGTCATCCTGGTGGACTACCCCGGATTCAACCTCCGTTTTGCCGCCAAGGCCCATGCCATGGGACTCAAGGTCATCTACTACATCTGCCCCCAGGTCTGGGCCTGGAACCGGCGGCGCATCCCCCGCATGGCGGCGATCGTCGACCGCCTACTGGCCATCTTCCCCTTCGAAAAGGAGGTGTTCGCCGCCACCGCGCTCAAGGTCGATTTTGTGGGCCACCCCCTCGTCGATGAAATCCATGAAGCCCTCGCACAACCGGCGGTCGAACTTCCCTGGTCGGGCGACCCACGGATTGCCTTGCTGCCGGGCAGTCGCACCCAGGAAATCGAACGTATACTGCCAGCCCTGTGCGGCGCCGCCGCCTTGATTGAAAACCGGCATCCCAACGCCTCATTCATCATCCCCACCCCCTCTGCCGAGGCCGCCGGGGCGGTTCGTGCGCTCGTGGACTCTCTGCCCCGACGTCCCGCCCGCCTGCAAATCGTAACCGGACAGACCCGCCAGGTCCTGCGCCAGGCCGCCGCCGCCCTGATCACCTCGGGAACGGCAACGCTGGAATCCGCCCTCCTGGACTGCCCCACCGTGGTGGTCTACAAGGCGTCGGCAATGACCTATTTTCTCGCCAAGATGCTGGTGCGGCTGCGCCATATCGGGATTGTCAACGTCATTGCCGATCGGCGTATTTGTCCCGAGTTCATCCAGTCGGACGCCACTCCCCATAACCTCGCCTCCGCCCTCCTGCGACTGATCGAGGATGCGGCGGCGCGGGACGAAATGCGGCGGGGCTTTGCGGAGGTTCGCTCCCTGCTGGGGCCTGGCGGCGCCGCCGGGCGCGCCGCCACCCTGGTTCTGGAAGAACTCGACCGACGCCCGGCCTGAACAGGCGTACGGCGTCGGTTGTGAGGGCGGACGCGCCGCCGGGCCGCCCTGCCTACAACAGCGGCAGCAGCGTCCGCTTTTCAGCCGCCGGAAGATTCGATTGCTGCACGATAGCTTTGATCCTGGGCAGATTGAAGTCATCAGCGTCAAGTTGCCGCTTGACCTCCGGACTCAAGGTTGTATCCCCGTTCGCGAGCAGACGGCCATAGGCGAGGGCCGCCAGCACGCGCGTCCTCACAAAACCGGAATCCATTTTTCCAATCCAGGGCATGTCGGGAAGCGTGGGGCCGTGCGACTGGGAGAAAGCCACGTTGCTCAGGATATACGCCTGCGCAGCCGAATCCGGCGGCAGCCCGAATCCCCATTCCAGGGCGGAGGAATAATCCAGACCGCCCAGGGTCGCCCCGAGGAGCTTGGCCGCCGACACCGTCTGCGCATACAGTGTCGGGTCGGTCATGGCGTCCATGCGCCCGGCCCCGACAAACTCCGCAAACAGGGCGGCGGCGTTAGCGGCCTGGAGGCCGGTCATCTGCTGCAAAGCCGCGAGGATGGCACGATCATAAGTATCTTCATCCACGTCTGAATCCCTGATCCAGACGAGGGCCGTCGGGCTATCCATGGCGATCCAGCGGCCGAGAATATCCGCGGTGAGCCGATCGTGTGTCGCGGCATCCTGCAGATCCGTCCCGG
>JBAXWO010000231.1:0-4867 GCA_037128375.1 bacterium | reverse complement strand
GTGCCAGTTATCGGGGAGGGGAAGAGCGCGGAGCTTGGAGCGCCGAGCGCCGAGGTGTGGGTTGAATGTAGGAGGGGCTCTCCGAGCCGCGATCCCTCGAAACTGAAGAATCGCCGCACGGAGTGCGTCTCCCACATTGAAGAGAAACACCCGGAGGGCGAACCTCGCCTGAGCCGTCTTATCTCCACGGTGATTGGACTCAGGACTTTGAACTCAGGAAACACAATGATCGGCAGGGTTTGTCAGGTTGTCTCCACGCTTCGGACTGGAGGCATGGAAAAAATGGTGTGCGACCTTATGGCGGGCCTTGCCACCCGCGGGGTCGAAAGTGTCGTGTTTTGCACGGATGCTGAAGGCGAGCTTTACGAGGCCGTGCCTGTGGCCGCCAAGGCGTGTGGCCATCGGACCCCGGGCCTCTTTGTCATTGACTGGCGCCTTCTGTTCAAAATGATCCGGTTTGTGAAGGCCGAGCGCGTCGTGCTTCTGCACGCCCATAATCACGCCCCGAATCTGTATGGCGTGTTGGTGTCGCTTGTGACAGGGATCCCGGTTGTGGTGACACGACATGGGCAGGGCTACAAGACCTGCCGATGGAAGTTGCTGACGCGCCTCCTGGCCTTGCGTGCGAGGCAGATTGTACTGGTGTCGGAGGACGCCAGGCGAGTGGCTGTGGCCAATCACTCGGTGTCGGTGAAGAAAGCGATGGTCATTCCTAATGGGGTTGATACGGAGCGTTATGGACCGAAGAATCCAGAATCCAGCATCCAGAATCCAGAATTGATCGCCTCAACAACTCTTCTTCGCACACGCTTAGGCATTCCCTCGGATGCGTTGGTGATTGGCAGTGTGGGGCGGTTGTCGCCGGAGAAAAATTATCCGCTTTTGGTGCGGGCTTTTGGGAGAATGGTCAACCGTTATCCGTTATTATTTAATGGTGGGGGCGCAGATAGCGTTTCGCGCAGTCTGCACTCAACTCATAAAAAAGAACCCATAACAAATAACGCCGCCTCTGGCGGTTTCCTCCTCTTCGTCGGCGATGGACCGGATCGGAAACGCATTGAGGCGGAAATCGCCCGGTCGAATCTGAAGGCCCACTGCCATATCACAGGAATGCAGAGCGAGGTGCGTCGCTGGTTGCGCCTGATGGATGTCTTTTGCCTTTCGTCGGATACCGAAGGCCTGTCCATTTCCCTGCTTGAGGCCGCGGCGTGCGGCCTGCCCAGCGTGGTGACCGACGCGGGCGGGAACCGGGAAGTTGTTCGGGATGGCGTATCGGGGGTGGTTGTACCTGTGCGCGACGAAATGGCGCTGGTTGGCGCGTTGGAGCGTCTTATCCATGATGCCGCTTTGCGACACGACATGGGCGCGGCAGCCAGGCGGATTGTCGAAGAACGATTTTCGCTCAAGGCCATGGTTGACGGCTATGTGCAGGTCTATGAGAAGGCGGCGAAGTGAGAGAGCAGACCACAGACCGCAGACCACAGACCGAAGACCGAAGAGAAGAGGGGTCCACGACGACTCCCTCTCCCTTCAGGGGAGAGGGTGGGGGTGAGGGTTGTAGTTTGTCAGGCCTGAACAAGGCAAATTCTCTTATCACCATCAGCAACCTCTATCCCCGCCCTGACCCTCTCCCCCCCCTACTTCGTCCCGAGATACGGGACTACGAAGGGCATGAAGGGGAGATGGAACAGAAGAATACCCCTCACCTGAATCCTCTCCCCCAAGGGGAGAGGAAGGATGGGAATCAGGAGACGCCGCCCTATTTGGGTTTTTCTCCCTCTCCCTTCAGGGGAGAGGGTGGGGGTGAGGGTTGTAGTTTGTCAGGCCTGAACAAGGCAAATTCTCTTATCACCATCAGCAACCTCTATCCCCGCCCTGACCAACCGACCCGGGGAATGTTTAATTTTCAGTTGCTTCGGGAGATGGCGGGAGCCGGCAGGATTCAGAAGTCAGAATCCAGAAGTCCGAATCCAGAATCCAGAAGTCCGAATCCGGGATCTATTAACCCTTTTTTGAACATTTGCCTCGTGCCCGAATGGCGGGTTTGGCGATGGCCGACGATCCGGCGTTGGCGATGTCCGTCCACCGTTCACGGTTCGCCGCCCACCGTCTATCTCCCTGTTTTCTACCTTCCCCTGGTCGGTCGATCGATCAACTGGTGGTTCTATGCGCGCGCGTTGCGCTGCACGTTCTCCAAGTTTGTGGTCTGCGGTCTGTCGTCTGCCGTCTCGCGTCCGATGGTTCTCGCCTCCTGGCTCTACCCCGATGCCGTGGCGGCAGCCCGGCTGGCCCGGGAACTCAGCATTCCTGTCTGGCTGCGCGTCCATGGAACGGATCGCTATCATCTAAAAAACCGTTATCGCCGAGGCCTGATCCTGGATGCCGTCGACTATGCCCAAGGGGTGATATGCAACTGCAAAGCCGTGGCTGACGATCTGGTGAAATGGGGCGTGCCTGTCAATAAACTCCACATCATTCCTAACGGAGTCGACATAGACATGTTTCATTACCGTAGTAAGGAAGAAGCGTTACGGCTTTTTGGGGCAAGGAATGCACCGGAAACCCCTCACCTGAATCCTCTCCCCCAAGGGGAGAGGAAAGATGGGAATCAGGAGATAACACCTTGCTTTTGCTCTTCTCCCTCTCCCTTAAGGGGAGAGGGTGGGGGTGAGGGTGAACGTGGTGAGGAGACTAATAATAGGAGCGAGGCACCTCCCGCATTCAGGTCTAAGGTCTATGGTCTAAGGTCTATGGTCTGTCCCGCTAACGGCGGGACCATCCTCTTCGTCGGCAATCTGGTTCCGGTCAAGGGCCCGGATGTGATGCTGCGCGCCTTTGCGGCGATGGATGAAAAGTTGTCGAGTTGTCAAGTTCCTCAGTTGCTAAGTGAAAGCCCGGAGGGCTCTCTACCCTCAGCAACTCAGCAACCCAGCAACTCAGCAACTAGATTGCTGATCATCGGCTCCGGTCCTATGCGAGCACAACTCCAACGCCTTGCAAAGGATCTCAATGTCGCCGACCGGGTCCACTTTCTCGGCACGCGCCGGCATGCGGAGGTGGCGCTTTGGATGAACTTGGCGGATGTGCTCTGTCTGACCAGCCGCAGCGAAGGGATGCCCAATGTGGTGGTGGAAGCGCTTGCGTCAGGTCTTCCGGTGGTGGCCACGGCGGTTGGGGCCTGTCCGGAACTGCTGGGCGACGAACCCGCGGCGACGGTGTGTCCCAGTGGGGATACGGGTATGCTCTGCACAGCGCTGAGGGACGTATTAGCGATGGAGATTGACCGAGGCAGGCTGGCTGAACAGCAGGCAAAGCGCACTTCGTGGCGCAGGCAGGCAGAGACGATGCTGACACTGGTGGGGTCACGGGGGGACAGTTGATGGTTATGGCGACAGTCATGGTCATAGGGTGTCTGGCGGGGTTGACTTACATCTATGCAGGGTACCCCCTGTTGATCTGGATGTGTGCAAAAGCCCGCGCCCGGCCTGTGCGCAAGGACGCTGCAGCAACGGGAATGGGATGTTCCGTGATCATCGCCGCATATCATGAGGGCCCGGTCCTGTCGAGGAAGGTGGAGAGTATCCTCGAATCCCTGGCACGGGGATCCATCCGGGAGATTGTCATCGGGCTGGACGGGCCGCCGGCTGCGAATGATCCAACCCCTGAAGCGCTTGCGGCGATCCCGCGACCCTGGGCCTGCCGGGTTTCGCAAGACGAGCGTTCGCTTCCCGAAGTGCGCGTCTTTGTCTTTCCAGAGCGTCGCGGCAAAGCGGCGGTACTCAACGATCTTGTCCCGCTGACCTCCGGCGACATTCTGGTCATGATGGATGCGCGCCAGGCGGTCCATCCCGCGGCGATCGGCGAACTGATGGCTAATTTTGCCGACGAAACCGTGGGGGTTGTTTCGGGCGAGCTGGTCTTTGAAAACGGAGGCGCGCCAAGCGAACCCGGGACCGCGCAGCAAGGAGTTGGATTCTACTGGCGATATGAGAAGTTCGTTCGCTGTTGTGAAGGGATGTTCCGTTCGGTGCCCGGAGCGACGGGCGCCCTCTATGCCATACGGCGGAAGCTTTATTCCCCGATTCCGTCCGGAACCCTCCTCGATGATGTGGCGATCCCGATGCAGGCGGTGGTGCGGGGCGGTCGGTGCATTTTTGAACGTGCGGCGGTGGTTTACGATGTGCCCTCGGCCACGGCTGAACAGGAAACCTTGAGAAAGCGCCGGACCATCGCCGGTGTGGCGCAGTTGGTTCGTTTATATCCCGAGTGGCTGATCCCCTGGCGCAATCCGATCTGGTTTGAGTACGTGTCGCACAAGTTGTTGCGGTTGATCTCGCCTCTGTTGCTGGCGGGGCTGTTTGTTTTCAATCTTGCGTTGCTTGACCGTGCGGTGTTTGCTCTGATTTTCGCCTTTCAAGTCGTATTCTACCTGTCCGCACTGGCGGGTATGGTGGCGCAACGGAAAGGCGGAGGGGCTGGCTGCCTCGGGGTGCCGGTGATGTTTGTGGCACTCAATGTCACGACCGCCCTGGCGGTGTGGGACGCGTTGCGGGGGCGCTACAATGCGGCGTGGAAATGATGACGGACGGACAAACAGCGGAACAACAGCCGGTGTTCAAGAGCATGGACTTTGTCATCATTGCCAATGCCTGGAGCGCGGGGAAGGACAATCCGACCAGCAAACACCGGATTGCCACGGAGTTGGTCCGGCGGGGACATCGTGTCCTCTGGGTCGAAGGCTCCGGCATGCGGACACCCAGCATGGGGTCGGGTCATGACCGGCTGCGGATGGCCAGGAAGGTTATGGCCGCGTGTCGCGGGCTCCGCCGCGAGGACGTCCGAAGAGAAGAGACCCTCACCCCAGCCC
>JBAXWO010000230.1:0-4877 GCA_037128375.1 bacterium | reverse complement strand
GCAGAAGGCGGGCCTGGATGTGACCGCCGTGCTTCGGCGCCTGCAGGTGGCGGGGCTCGAGACCCTGCCCGGTGGCGGCGCCGAGATCTTTGCCGATGCTACGCGGAAACGGATCTGTTCGCATAAGATCGGGGCAGGGGAATGGCTCGCGGTGCATGCGGAGGCCCACAGGCTCGGGCTTCCCAGCAACGCCACCATGCTGTTCGGACACCTTGAGAGCGATGAGGATATCGTTGATCACCTCGGGCGCCTGCGCGACCTGCAGGACCGGACCGGCGGGTTTCAGGCCTTCATTCCCTTGCCCTTCCAACCCGGCGGGACCCGTGTGGAGGGGGCGATGGGCGCAGGGGGATACAGGATTGCCCGCGTCGTGGCCGTGGCCCGCCTTTTCCTGGATAACATTCCGCACCTGCGGATGTTGGTGAACTATGTGGACCGCAAACTTCTGCAGGTGCTGCTGCAGGCCGGGGTCGACGATATCGGCGGGACGAGCCTCGACGAGCGCATCGCCCTTGCCGCCGGGGGTGGGGCAGGGGGGCGTTTCGGGTCCGTGGACGCCATGGCAGCCTTCATTGCCGATCTCGGTCTTGAGCCGTGCCTGGTGAACAGCCGTTACCAACCGGCCCCGGGGACCGCAGGCGCGGTGAGCCCGGTTCCATGTCCGCCGCCGGTGCGCGGCCCGGTTGTGGAGGCCGCCCTGGCACGGGCCCTGGAGGGGCAGCGGCTTACGGACGCTGAAAGCGTGGCGCTGCTTGACGGCGCCGACCTGTGGGAGCTTGGCGTGGCCGCGCACCGGCGGCGGCGGAAGCGGGTGCCCGGGGAGTGCGGGACGTTTCTGGTCGACCTGAACCTCAATCTGACCAACGTCTGTGAGGCGGGTTGCAAGTTTTGCGCCTTTCATGTGCCGCCCGGATCGGATCGCGCCTTCACCCTGACTGCCGACGAGGTCGTGGGGCGGGTTGTGGAGGCGGTCCGGCAGGGCGCCACCCAGGTGCTGGTGCAGGGCGGCTTGAATCCGGATCTGGATCTCGGCTTCTATGAGCGGATGCTCCGTGCGATCAAGCAACGCGTGGACGTCTGCCTGCATTCCCTGTCACCGGCGGAAGTCCAATACCTGGCCCGTCGCAGCGGGATTCCAGTTCGCGCCGCCCTGGAACGGCTGCGGGCGGCAGGTCTGGATTCGTTGCCCGGCGGCGGGGCGGAGATCCTGGTGGAGGAGGTGCGTCAGGTGGTGAGTCCGCGAAAGATCAGCGCCGACGACTGGTTTGAAGTCATGGCGACCGCGCACGGGCTCGGCATGAAGACCACCGCCACCATGGTTTACGGCCTAGGCGAGACGAGTGCCCAGCGGGTGGAGCATCTGATGCGTGTCCGTTCGCTGCAGGATCGCACCGGGGGGTTCACCGCGTTCATTCCGTGGAGCTTCTCGCCCCATCGCACGCAGATGCCGCGTGAGGCGGCCACCGGCGTGGATTACCTGCGAATGATCGCCCTCTCCAGACTGGTGCTGGACAATGTGCCGCACATTCAGGCGGGGTGGGTGACCGAGGGGCCCGACCTGGCGCAACTGGCGCTGGTGTTCGGCGCCGATGACTGGGGCGGGATCCTGATGGAGGAGCAGGTGGTGCGCGCCACAGGCGCCGCCTACGATGTGGGAATCGAACGGGTCACGGCGCTGATCTCCGAGGCCGGCCTCACGCCGGTCCAGCGGACGACCCAGTACGCCCCGTTGCGCGTCGGTCATGCCCCCGGGGCACTTTTCGATTGACTCCCATCCGGCTTTTGGGCGACCATCGCCGCATGAAAACACTCCTCATACTGGCGATCTCTTCCCTGGTTTATCTCCCCGCGTTCACGAGCTCGGCCGCCGATTCCGCGCCGAAAGACCTCAGGCTCTTTTACCAGCAGCATTGTGCTGGCTGCCATGGTTCTGACGGGGCCGCCCTCAGTTCCGAAGGCAAGCGCCTCAAAGGCGAGGATTTCACAGCGGCAGGTTTCCGGAAGGATACGGATGACGCCGGAATGGTCAAAGTGATCCTGAAAGGCAAGTTCTTCGGTCTGGCCATGCCCGCCTTCAAGAATGACCTCAGCAAGGAGGAGGCGCTGCGGATGGTCACGGAGATTCTCCGCAAGAGCGAAAGGGGCAAGGTCATCCAGCCGGATGCGATCCCCGTTCCGCAGGCGAAGTAGTCGCAGACCCGGCTTGGCGGCTGGCTTACTGGCGATCCCGGCGGCGGAGATAGGTGGCCTTCACCCAGTTCCAGTTCAAGCCAAGGTGTAGGGCGGCGCAGATCGCCACGGCAATTCCGCCTCCCTGATGGAGGACTTCGAACGCGCTCCTGGGTAAAACCCCGCGCAGAAGCCCCGTGACGACCTGACTCAGCACCGCTGTTCCCAGCACTGGGTTCAACACTTTCAACGCTGTGTTACGGTTCATACTTTCGCCTGACCTCTCCCTCGTGTGGAGTTTCTCGTCGCGGGACATCTTCCCGATGGGGAGGGCGCCCACCACGACGCCCCGACCGTACGACATCGGGCCGTCGGTTTCAATCTCATTGGCCGACGTAACATGAGAGTCGGTTGCATTCCGATCCGCAGGGCGACCCGCGTCGGGCCGACGCGGGCTACCTGTAGCCGACCTCGGCCCGAGGTCGGGCGGGCGACCTTGGACGCAGAGCCTGGTTCATCGCTGACGACCGCAGAGGCGCCCGTGATTTCGCCTTGATTGACGTCATGATGGTGCTTTGATAAAACTTTCACCTCAATGGCAGTGCCAGGTTGGCGTCGGCCGGACTGTTACAGAACATGGGAAAGAAAGGATTCGTATGCGTAAGTCAGTCATGATGGCGGTTGGTGTACTGGTTGCGTCGGCGATGGTTTCCATGGCGAACTGTGGAAGTTGTCCGGGCGATAAGGCCGCGGCGGGCGGCAAGGCGAAGATGGAGTGCAAAGACATCCGCCCCCGAATCCACAAACATAGCCCGTGCGGTGCGGCGGGCGGCAAGGCGAAGATGGAGTGCAAAGACATGGCGATCTATGCCTGCGCCAAGTGCAAAACAGTGGCCGATGAGGCCGGAAAATGCAGCAAGTGCAGCGCCGATCTGGCCAAGATGCATGTCCTGGCCTGCAAAGACGGCCAGGCGACCCTGTGCGCCTGCGCGGGTGACTGCAAATGCACCGTCAAAGCGGATGATGCGACGAAGTGCAGTTGTGGAAAGGATGTTGTCACCGTTAGTGTTGCGAGTACCAAGTGCGGTGCGGCCTGCAAGGCTGCTGCTGCCAAGTAGAGCACGCCTTTCAAATTCCGGTTGTTTGACACAGTCGCCGGCTGCCTGTCGTAGAAGGGCGGCGGCGACTGCCGTTTTACCGGTGTTCTTGCCGGCCTGGCCTGTCACGGTCCTGAGCGGTCGGCGTTGGTTGGATTGTCCCATAACTGGAGTTGATCATGAAACGAATCGGCATACTTACGGGAGGCGGGGATTGCCCCGGATTGAATTGTGTAATCCGAGCCATCGCCAAGACCGTCATCATGGAATACGGCGCCGCTGTGGTCGGGATCGAAGATGGCTTCGAAGGCCTGGTCGACGGGCGGATGCGGGAACTGGAGAACAGCGATGTGTCGGGGATCATCAACCTGGGCGGTACCATCCTCGGGACGTCGAACAAGGGGGACCCCTGGCATTTCCCGGTGACCGGTCCTGACAAAACGGTGACGATCACCGACACGTCCGCGCAGGCGATCGCCCACTACCGGCAATGGGGCTTGGATTGCCTGGTGGCGGTCGGCGGCGACGGCACGATGAACATAACCGGTAAACTGGCCGGATTGGGAGCCAACGTGGTGGGGGTGCCTAAGACCATCGACAACGATCTGGCAGCCACGGATCTGACCTTTGGGCACGAAACCGCGGTGGCGGTGGCGACAGAGGCCATTGATCGTCTGCACACGACGGCCTCCTCCCATCATCGTGTCATGGTCATTGAAGTTATGGGGCGGTATGCGGGGTGGATCGCCCTGCGGGCCGGGTTGGGCGGCGGGGCGGATATCATTTTGATCCCGGAGATTCCGTTCACGTGGGACGCCGTTTTCGCCAAGGTGCTGGATCGCAGCCGGCTGGGAAAGCGGTTCAGCATCGTTTGCGTTGCGGAGGGGGCGCGGTTGCCCGAGGGCGGCGAGGTGGTGAAGTCGTACGACACGAGGCGGACGGATTCGAAGCAGCTTGGCGGCATAGGGGAGCGGGTGGCTCAACGCATCACGGAGGGGACGGGGTTGGAGACGCGTGTCACCGTCCTGGGCCACCTGTTGCGCGGGGGAAGCCCGGTGCCGTCGGACCGTGTGCTGGCCACGCGGTTCGGGGTTCTGGCCGGCCATCTGGCGGCGCGGGGGCGGTATGGGTTGATGGCGGCGTTGCACGGCAATGTCGTTGAGCCTGTGCCGATTGTGGACGCCATCGTCGGGCTCAAGCTTGTTTCGCGTGACGACGAACTCGTGAAGGTTGCCAAGTCGGTGGGCACCATTTTCGGCGAGGGCTGAGCGCTAGGCGTCCTCGGCGGGTTCCGCGGACGCCTCCTCGAGTTCCTTCCGCAGGGGCATTCCGGTTCCGGAGCGATGGAAGAGGAAGAGCACGCCTCCGGGGAGGCCCCACAGCACCAGCAAGAGGTAAGGCAGGAAGGCCAGGAGAAAGGCCTTGCCGGACGGGACCCCCATGATCGCCCACAGATGAATCGACGCGCCCTCGCGAATGCCCAAGCCGCCGGGCGTGACAGGAATGGAACTGATCAGCCCCACGAGCGGCGCGAACGAAAGATAGGCCAGGAACGGCAGGTCCAGGTCAAGCGCGCGGCCCACGAAAAACGTCGAGACCACAAAGAGGACC
>JBAXWO010000023.1:0-14057 GCA_037128375.1 bacterium | reverse complement strand
TTCGTGCAGGTTGGTGCTCATCTGATTCCCATCACATGGACGGCACAATGAATGTACCAACGTCCTTGCCGCTGATTATGTCCTCTATGATACGCCGCTTCCTGCCGTCAGCTATTACGACATTCACGCCAGCCTTCGAGACCGTTTGAGCGGCCTCAAGCTTGGAACCCATGCCACCCTTTGAGAGCTCGTTTCTGGAGCCGCTGACCAGCCCGAATGTGCTGCCTGTAATCGCCTCAAGGCAGCTGATGCGGGCTGTGGCCCCCGACTCAAGCGGGCGTCGCACGCCGTCAACCGTGCTCAACATGATGAGCAGGTCAGCCTGGATGAGCTTCACAAGCATGGCGGAGAGCCTGTCGTTGTCACCCAGCGTGAGGTCCGCGCGGATCTCGTCATCCGCAACCACGTCGTTTTCGTTTATGATCGGTATGACGTTGTTGCGCAGGAGGTTGGATATCGTCCGGCGGGCGTTTGTGAGCCGGATCTTGTGGATAAAATCGTCGCGGGTAAGCAGGACCTGCCCAACGATACAATCCTCGGCCGAGAAGAGTTTGTCGTACCTTGCCATCAGGCGGCTTTGTCCCACCGCGGCGGCCATCTGGAGGTCCGGCAACAGGGATGGGCGCCGCTTCATGCCCAGCGCCTCCATTCCAGCGCCAATGGCACCTGATGTAACCACCGCCACCTCGTATCCGCTGTGATTGAGGCAGGCCAGCCCCTTGACCAGGGCGCGTATGCGCCCCATGTCCGGTTGCCCGGTCTTGCGGACAAGCACGCGGGTACCGATCTTCACGACAATCCTGCGGGCCTCAACAAGCCCTGCGCGATATTTCAGAGATGCTTTCACAGTGGTACGGAAGCTACCGAAAAACATGTGCCGAAACAATCCAAATCTGGTACGGTTGTGGGCACATCACACACCGGAGGCGAATGAAACAAGAACTGGGCAGGCAAACGAAGATGCGGAAGCTGGTCACCCTGCTGAGAAAGATGCGCGGGGTGGCCGTGGCTTTCTCGGGCGGCGTGGACAGCACATTCCTTGCCGCAGTTGCGGCCAGGGAGCTCGGCGATCGCGCACTTCTCGTCACGGCCCTTTCGCCAACCTATCCCGCGCACGAGCAGAAGGAGGCTTCCAAACTCGCCGCGCGGCTGGGTATCAGGCACATCTGCGTTGATTCTGACGAGCTCCTCATCCCCGGTTACAAGGAGAACCCGCCCGATCGCTGCTACCACTGTAAGGCGGAGCTCTTCAAGGTACTCAGGCGGGTGGCCGACAAGGCTGGCATTCGCTGGATTGCCGACGGTACCAACGCCGACGACCTTGGCGACTACCGGCCCGGGCGGCGCGCGGCTGAAGAGCACAAAGTACGCTCGCCGCTTCTTGAGGCCGGACTCTCCAAGAATGACATCCGGGCTCTTTCGAGGGAAATGAACCTGCCCACGGCGGACAAACCGGCCTACGCGTGCCTGGCTTCGCGCGTGCCTTATGGCTCAATGATTACCACGGAGAAGCTGTCCGCAATCGACAAGGTAGAGACGGGAATCAGGAAACTTGGCTTCGGGCAGGTTCGCGTGCGCCATCACGGGGAGATTTGCCGCATCGAGGTTGAACCGGATGCCGTGGGGCGTGTATGTCTCCCGGCGGCACGGCTGAAAATCGTCGCGCTGGCGAAGCGCGCCGGCTTCCGGTATGTCTCCCTCGATCTCGAAGGCTACCGCACCGGAAGCATGAATGAAGTGCTCAAAAAGGCTCCGGGCCGGGCAAAGGGTTCGCGCTGAGATCCAAATCCTGGCGGGCGGCTCTATTCCGGCTTGTCTTCCCCGATCAGCTTGAGGAAAGCCTCCTCATCCAGGACCTCGACACCGAGCTCCCGGGCCTTGTCCAGCTTTGAACCGGCCTCCGCGCCGGCTATGACAAAGCTCGTCTTCGCCGAGACGCTTGATGAGACATTTCCGCCGAGCGCCCGAATCCGGTCGGTTGCCTCGTCACGCGAGAAGCGTTGCAGGGTACCTGTCAGCACACAGGTCCTGCCGGCAAGTCTGGCAGCCTGCGCCGCCCCGCCGCCGGCCATCACCGGTCTCTCGCCACGCGGGTCGATCCCCAGCTCCCTCAGCCGGCTGAGGATATCGCTGCCTTGCTTCGATTCGAAGAACGCAATAACGCTGCGCGCAACCACGGGGCCCACCTCGGCACTGATGCCGGACGCCTCAACCTCCGCCTTGAGCACGGCGATCTCCTTCTTGAGCAAGTCGTGCTGCCGGCCGCGTTCTTCGAGATCTCCGGCGCCGTTCGGCCGGTGTTCCTTCGCCCTCGGGGATATGCGCTTCGCCTCGCGCGTCTTCGCGTCGAGGCTGACAATGCTTCTCAGGAGTTTCGAGTCGGCCACCGCGGCCAGTGTGTCGTGATGCCTGGCCAGCTCGAACGAGATTGTCTCGCCGACATTCTGCACGGCAAGGGCATGAAGCCAACGGCTGAGCGGCATTGCGCGGCTCCGCCCGATCGCATCAACAATCTTCGCCGCGTTCTTCTCCCCGAGAATCCGCGGCTCCTCGTCCGTTCCAAGGTTCAGCGCGGCCAGCTCCCGGACCTGCAGGCCGAACAAATCAAGCGGTTCGTTTGCCATCCCGCGTTCCACCAGCTTGTCAGCAACCACTCCACCAAGCCCCTCGATGTCCAGGGTGCCGCGCTGGGCAAAGTATTCGATGCGCCGCGTCTTCTGGGCCGGGCACTGGAGGTTGTCGCACCGCACAGCAACCTCATCCCGTTCGGCCGAGGTCGCCTGTCTGCGCGCAACCGGCGCGCCGCATGCCGGGCATGAGCCCGGCATGACAAAGGGCTTCTCCTGCCCGGTTCGCTTCCCGGGAACCGCCCGGACAACGGCCGGAATTACCTTGCCGGCCCGCTCGATCACAACCGTGTCGCCGATCCGGATATCCTTCCGATGGATGTCCTCCTCGTTGTGGAGAGTTGCCCGGGATATCTGCGTGCCGTCCAGGAACACAGGTTCGAGTTCGGCCACCGGCGTGAGAACCCCGGTGCGGCCGACCTGCACCGTAATGTCCCTCAGCACGGTCTCGGCCTGCTTGAGCCAATGCCTGGGCTTGTACGCTATCGCGGAAGCCGGCGCCTTGGGCTTCAGGCCAAGGCGGGACGACTGGTCAAGGCTGTTGACCTTTATGACTATGCCGTCAATCTCGTAGGGAAGCTCGCTTTCCCGGCCCTTGAGGTCCTCGGCGAGCTTCTGGGCCTCATCAATGGTCTTGCACAGCCACCAGATCTGCGGCACCGGCAGTCCGCAGGCCTTGAGGTGCTCAAGCTCCTCGGCATGCGTCTTGAAGGCGATCCCGCTTACTGCCCCGATGCCGTAGAACACAGCGCGTATGGGGCGCTGCGCAACAACGCGTGAATCCAACTGCTTCAGGGAACCGGCGGTGGCGTTCCGGGTATTGGGAAAGGGTTTCTCGCCAGCCGCTTCAAGTTTTGCATTCACCGTGATCCTGTCCGCATCCCGCATGTACGCCTCGCCGCGCGCCTCGAGAAGGGCCGGCGCTATGGCGCCGGCGAGCCGGAGCGGTATGCCGCGGACCGTCCGGAGATTGGCAGTGATGTCGTCGCCGACAGCGCCGTCTCCACGGGTGGCGCCGAGGACCATCGCACCGGCCTCATACCGGACACTCACAGACACCCCGTCGACTTTCGGCTCGATCACGAACTCAATATCCTCGCCGGGGAGTTCCTTGCGAACGCGGGCCTCGAACAACCGGAGTTCACGCAGATCCTCCGCCTTCTCCAGGGAGAGCATCGGAATAGCGTGGCGGACATTCTGGAATTCTTTCAGGGGGGCGCCGCCGACGCGCCGGGTGGGGGAGTCCGGTGTTACAAGGTCGGGAAACTGCTGTTCAAGGTCGCGGAGCTGATCATAGAGGATGTCATACTCCCGGTCGGATATCTCGGGCTGTGCCTCCACATAGTAGAGTGTGTTGTGGCGGTTGATGTCCTCCCTCAACAGCTCGATCTGCCTTTGTGCGTCGGTCTTGTTCATGATGAAACGCCCGCCGCAGACCCCGGGTTCTTTCGCCGAGGAACGCGCCGTCCTTTAAGTTTCCCCGCCCGGCCCCGGCTGCTCCCTGACGGCAGCCGCTGCGGGTTCAACCGGCAACCTGGCGCGCACGCGCAGGCCGATTACGCCGCTATCAGACTCACTGTCCCGATCAAGGCGCAGGATTGTGGATTATGGACAACATTCGTCTGTCTTGTCACGGGAAAACGGGTTGCGCCGCTGTCATTATGGACCGAACAACATCCTCTTCTTGTGAGGGAACGCGGGGGCCGGATCAAAGCCGGTCGACCAGCGCCAGAGGAGCGAGTATCCCATGCCGGATGCGCCGTTGGCCAGTTGGTCAAGCACAAGGTGCTGGATGGCGCCAAGCAGGATTCCAGCCACCCAGGCGTTGCCGTCTCCCAGCAGCGACACCGCGCCAAGCACAAGAAGCCACTCCCATGCGTGTAGAACAACGTAAATCCTTGTGTACTGCCCCTTGTAAAAGGAGGAAAAGAAGTTCCGCCAGTCGGAGCGGATGCCGAATTCGGCAATATAGTCGACGAAGTGATCAAGATCTATCAGGACGCCGGCAAGAAATGCCGCCACCGCCATCCGCCAGCAGGGACAAAGGTAATACAAGACCCCCGAAAATGCCGCGGAAACCACCACGTGTTGCCCGACCTTCATTTGACACCCCAAAATGCAGTTCGCGGGGAGTTGTACCGCGAAAGCCCCATGGTGTCAAAAGGGTGAATCCTCCCGGAACTTGCGGCAGCTATATGCTTTGCTTTCCAGGCACGCCTTCTGTACGATCTGCCCCAGCTGACGGACTGCTTGAAACGGGAGGTTTCCCCGGCCATGGCACGCGTGTTGATAGTTGACGACGAAGTGAGCATCCTCACCGTGATCGGCTCCATTCTCCAGAGCGAGGGGCACAAAACCGTAACAGCATCTGACGGCCTCAAGGCGAAGAAGTTGATCCTCAATGGCGGATTCGACCTGATGATTTCAGACATCCGCATGACACCCATAAATGGCATGGAATTGCTTAAGCTGGCCCACGATCATCATCCCACCATGGCAGTGATCATGCTTACCGCGTACGGCCAGGTTGAGACCGCGGTTGAGGCGCTGCAGTTGGGCGCTTTTGACTACGTTGCAAAGCCGTTCAAAACCTCTGCCCTCATCGCCACGGTGAAGCGTGCCCTCGATTTCCGCAAGCTGGAGTCAAGCGAGAGCGCCGGCGCCGGGAAACCAGTCGGGGCGAAATAGCCCGGGCGCAGCATGGTGACAGCCGGCGCGATAGTCACTTCCCGTATTTCCGTCAGGGCTGGACTCCCGGCCGCGATGGCGTTCACCGCACTGCAACCCTGGCGGGCGGCCCGCCGTCTTGTCGCATCACTGTGACTGGGCCACCGCCTCGAGCGCGCCGTCTGTGGCCTCAGTCCACAGACCGGGCATCTTCTTCAGGACCTCACCGTTGCAGTTCCTCCACGCAGTCTTGCAGAGTTCAGGAATCCGCGAGAGCATCCGGTCCCGCAGCGTCAGCCACGAGGCGCCTTCCGCCGCCCCGTAAAGCTGGGAGCAGTATTCCAGGCACAGTCCCCAGGCGTTGGCGGCCTCGGCCTTGTTGCCCAGCTTGCCGTGGCGTACCGCTTCAGCCGCCAGTACATCCACGGGATACCCGCCGGCGCTCTCGACAATGGCCGAGCCGATCAGTTCCGCCGCGTGGCACTGCAGGGCCTCGGTGATCTCAGCATCCGGCGACAGGGTCGCCGGCACCGCCCTGGGCCATGGATCAACCGAGAGGCTCCTGCTCGACTCGGCAATCCGCGGCGGGCCGAGGAACGGTACGTCCAGCAGTTCCTCGACGCTGGAGAACTGGATGCCGTCAAGCGCGGTCCTGCCCTCGCCGAACTCGAGGTCGAGCGATAGGATGTTCCTGGTGCCGGCGTCGAGCGAGCCGGTCACGGCGGCCTGCAGTCGCGCCTTCTTCGAATGCCGGCGGCGGATGGTCTGGTAAAGGTAGACCTCCTGCGAGAACACTGTCTTCGTCACATTCTTTGCATCCGGATTGTACTGCGGATTCTGAATCTCGCGGATGTCGCGGCCGACCTTCACGACCGCCCGCTCGATTTCCACCGGCGGTGCGTCAATGATCAGGAACTCCGGCACGCTGCACTCGATCACGTAGTCGCCTTCGCGCGTCTTCTCGCCGGGTTTCCCGACGACGAGGCCCCGGGCCAGGCGTGTCTTGTTTGTCGCGTTATCAGACAGGAGCGCCGTGCATTTGGCCAGGACCTTTGCAGCCAGCTTCTGGTTCTCCCTTGTCAGAGGGCTGAAGTCTCCGATAACCAGCCGCCTCTGCATAGCCGCGTCGATCTTCTTCTGGGCGTCGCCGCGCGACTCCGCACATCTCTTCTCCCAGATGGCAACCTCGTCGGGGATTCGTGTCCGCCGGTCGCGCGCGAACTGCACGACCTCCTCGGCCATCCTGCACAATGTCAGGGCGATTCCGTATGCATCGCGGTCAAGCTGGTTGTTCGCCTGGGTCACAAGTTCGCTCGTCGCCGCCAACAGCATCTGGCGGTAGCTCTCCATCAGCGGGGCGGTGGCCGCCGTCCGCCTGTGTTCGGCCGAGACCGCCGCCTCCTCGAGCTTCTCGCCGGCATACCGGTATGCCGGCCAGTACTTCTTCCTGGCGGCCAGCAGCCTGACCTGTTCCGCCCAGCACTTGCCGCGCAGCGCCGCGATGTCCTTTTCAGGCGCCAGGAGCTCCTTGTCCACCTGGTCGGCCTCGAACCTGCGGCCTGCGGCGGTCTTCAGTGAATCGCGAACCCGCCGGATGGCGTTGTCGGCGTCGGCAAGGATCGCAAGGCAGCCGGCCACATTAGTCTCGGTCGATTCCGGTGTGCCGAACTTCTTCTGCAGGTCCGCCGCGCGCTTGAGGTAATTGCCGCTGATGTCCGGGCCGAGCGCACCGAGCGCCGCCTTGCTCTTCGCCGCCAGGAGCTGCGTCTCGAGCCGCAGGATGTCGGCCCCGTCCCTGTCGAGTTGCTGTGCATCAAGCCATGCCGCCTCGGCCTCGGCGATGTTTCCGGCCTTGAGGCGGGCTTCGGCCGTCTGCAGTATCGCACCCACCCGGCCCTCGAGCGCCGTCATTGCCGACGCCAGCCTGGCGAGTTCGTCGGCCCATTCCTTCACGTACAGTGCGCCGCTTATGGTTCCGTCCGCCCTGTGGGTCGCGATGTAATCCCGGACCTCCTTCAACGCTTCCGGCGAAACACCGCGCAGGTCGGGACTGCCTGCGGGCAGCGATGCGTCTATCTCGACTGGCGCAAGCAGGCGCGTGCGATAGGCGCGCAATTCATGGAGCGTGCCCGGCATGCTGCCGGCGACCCTGCGCGGGTACTCCGCATTCGCGACCCGCGCGACACAGGCCTCCTGCTGCCTGGTGTTGCCGGCGGCAGCCGCCAGCCAGTACCCGACGGCCGGATCGGCCGTCATCCTCGATCCAGGCGGTGTCGCGCACCCCCAGATCAGCGCCAAGGCCAATGCCGCAACGGCTGACCAGAACCACCGGCACGATTTCCATCCATTCATTTCCTGTTCTCCTCGTGTCTACTTGAGAAGGATCTCAGTCCGGACTGGCAGCACCACCCGGAACCCGACGTTTTCAGCGGCGTCAAAGTCCACCTTCGACCATGGCATGACCTTGTCGGCGGTGCGGTTCTTGAAATTGCCGCCGCAGACAACCATACCCGGCCGATCCCTTTCCATGCTCTGCCATTTCGCGCTCCTCATGGCGAGCTCTCCCATGTTTCCGCACAGGTCAAAGACCCCGGTGGGATAGCGGAACCGGCCGTCGGCAACGGATGATCGCGGCCCATCCTTGTAGTAGAACCACACGACCGAATCCGAATGATCCCGGTCCAGTTCCTCCCTCATCCGCTGCCACGGCACACTCCCCGGCGCGGGGTACCAGTCTATGCCGAACCTGGCCGTGTACTCCCACTCCTGGTCCGTCGGCAGCCTGAAGCCGTCCGCCTCGAAGTTGGCGGTCCAGTTCTTCCCGTCCGCATCGCGCCGGTATACCGGTTGGAGCCCGCATGAGTGGCTCAACCAGTTGCAGAACTCGAACGCTTCACCGGAGGAGGCAAGCCTGCAGGGGTAGTCGTTCTGCTGGATGGACTGGTTCTCCAGCTTTCCGCTGAAATACTTCAGCATCTCCGGATCCCTGCCGACCTCCGCCCGCGCCCCGTCGCGATAGGCGCGCATCATGCCAAGCGTTGTCTCGACCTTTGCAATGTAGAACGGATCTTTGATCGTGATCTTCTCGGTCCTTGCCGCCGGGACCAGGAGCAGGTCCACCGCGCACGCGCGCGCTTCGGCGCCTGGTGTCTGCGGCCTCAGCACGACAGACAGCGCGCGCGGCATCATTGCCGAGCTCGACTGCGAGAACTCCTCGGTCTTGAGAAGTGTGTCAGTGTACGGACTGTGCGCCGGCCGGCCGCCGTCCTCCCTCGTCACGGTGAGCGTTTCCGTCAACGGCACCGGAAGGTACTTGCTGAAATCGACCTGCTTCGACAGCTCGCTCCATCGCTTTATTGCCTCCGGAGACACCAGTTCGTCATGCGCGCCTCCCTGCATGGTGGCGGCGCCCAGCAACGCGCCTCGTGCCGCGGCAAGGAAACGCCCGTCCCTGGTGCTCCGATACGACCCGATTGCATTTTCGCCGATGTGAAGCCAGAGCCGCTCCTGCTCCCTGCTGACTTCGGGATCACCCCTGACGTCGTCGTACTCGGGCTGCGAGAGACTCAGCCGCGAGTTCTCCAGCCTGGCCGTGGCATCGTCAAGAAACGCCTCGTATGAGGAGGCGACGATGTTCCTGATCCGGAGCATCCGGAGGTCCTTGAGAAGCTCCTTGAGGATCTCTGCCTGTTTGTTGACGACGTTCGGGACCTGTTCCGGGCGGACGGGCTGTTCGGCCTGCGGGGCGACCGCGGTCGCGGCGGTGGCAGCCTCCGCGGCCTGCGGGGCAACATCAGCCTGCGCCGGCGCAGTGGCCACCGAGCCGGCCGGGGATTCAGGTTGTGCGACTGGCTTGGGTGCCGTTTCTGCACTCACTACCGCCGGCCCGGCCGGCGGCGGCGGCGCGGTGACAACCGGCGTCTCAGGCCCCATGCCCTGCGTATCAACGGGCGGGGCGGACTGCGTGCCATTGCTCGCGGCGGATTCCACCGGCACACTCACGGCTCCGGGCTGCGCGGCGGCCGGGCCGCCCGGGCCCGCGACGGATTCAGGCGGAACTGCCGGAACCCCGTCCGTCGTGGACAAGCCGGCCGCCGGGGTGGGGCATGCTTCCTCCGTCCTGGCGGCGGCAGCCGGGCGGCGGAGCTGGCCGACCACGATCCACCCGATCATTCCCAGCGTCATGCAGGCGCATGCGGCAGCCACCCACCGCCTGGTGTTGCGCTTGCTCCGCTCCTCTGCCACCCATGTCTGCCACTCATGGACGGCCTCGGTCTCCTTCTCAAAGAATGTCGCCTGGGTGGCGGCGCAGGTCGGCGCGGTGTCGTGACTAACGTCGAACTCGCTGTACTCGTCAACCTGAAGGGCGCCGATTTTACCCATCTCCTTGAGGGCGTGCATTATCGCCCTTCGCATCTGCGTGGCGCTCTGGAATCGTTCCCGTGGATCCCTATGGATGCTCTTCCTGACAATCTGCTCCACGAGCGGATGCATCCGGAACACCTCGTGTGAGTAATCCACTGTCACCTTTTCGATACCCGTCGCCCTCGCCACAAAATCCGCGGCCGCGTCATCGCTGTTCTTGGCAGATCGCGGTATCGCCGGCTTCCCTGCAAGCGCTTCGTAGAGGGAAAGGCCCAGCGCGTATATGTCGGTTTGCGGCGTGCCGCGCGAATTCTCGGAGACAAACTCGGGAGCCATGTAATCCCAGGTGCCTGGGGCGGCGCCATGCGTCTCGGTCCCGGACACATCCCTGGCCACGCCAAGGTCGAGGATCTTCGCCTTTGCCGGGTTGCCCGCCGGTGCGTAGAGGTTGCCGGGCTTAATGTCGCGATGGATGATTGGATTGACGTTCTCGTGAAGGTATTGCAGGGCATCCAGATAGTACCTGAAGAGCAGGAGTGCCTCGCCAACATCGAGGCCGGCCCCGGCATCGAAGATCCTGTGCCGGAGGCTCCAGTGCGGCATGCCATCGAGGTATTCCATGACAAGGAAGAGCTGCTTGTTGCCGGTGGAGCTCACGCTCTCGAAGAAGTCGATATACTCAACCAGGTTGGAATGGGCGTATTTCCGGAGGATGTCGGCTTCCTTGACAAACCTGCGCGGAGCCCGGTCGGTGAACAACCGCTTGATGGCAACTATCCTGTCGTCGCGGAGCCGCCTTGCCTTGTAGACCTCGCCGAACCCGCCTTTGTCCAGCCCCTCGAGGAGTTCGTATTCATCTCTCCCCTTGTGCTTCAACACGCGCGGCCGCAGTTCACGGAAAGCCGCCATCATCTCGGCAAAGGTCTGGAACCGCGCCTTCCTGTCGTGGTTCAAACCCTTGTCCACGAGGCCGGTGAGATGGCGGATGACCCTGAAGGCGATGGGCGAGTGCGAAGGCGGCTTCGGCTGGCCTGTGCGCCAGCGTGCAAGGTATTCGAGTTCCGGCCGCTCTCCGAACCGGCCCCACGGGAGCTGTCCCGAGAGCATCTCGTAGAAGACCATGGTCAGGCTGAAGACGTCGGATATCTCGTCGCCGCGGAACGGCCCGTCGTCGCCGGACCGCGCCTCGACATCCGCGGTCGCGAAATCCGGGGCCATGTAGTCGAACGACCCCATGCAGGAACCGCCGCCCGTCTTTGTCCCGTCGCCGCCGACCTTTGCAATCCCGAAGTCGAAGAGGCGCACGTGGCCATCGGAGAGCACAAATATGTTCGAGGGCTTGATGTCGCGGTGCACAACGCCGTGCTGTTCCCGCGCATAGATCAGACCGGCAAGGGTCTGCTCCATGATGTCCCTGGCCTCGGCCCAGGGGAGTCCGCGGGGATGCGCCTGCAGCCTCTCCTTCAGGGTCTCGCCCTTCATGTACTCCATGACAAGGCAGTTCTGGCGTTCATCCCAGTCGCCGCGGGCCACGAAGGAATCCCTGTACCTCACGATGTTCCGGTGCGACATGTTACGGAGAAGGTCCGCCTCCCTGCGGAAGCGGGCATCGGCGGAGTCGTCGAAGCAGGCCTCCTTGAAGACCTTGACGGCAACGGTTTCCCCGTCGCGGAGGGACCTTGCCTCATACACCGCCGCCTGGGAGCCGTCGGAAATCCGGCGAATGACCTCGTAGTCGCCCAGTTTCCTGGTCACAGGCTTGTTGTCGTTCTCATCCATGTCCACAAAAGTTCCACTCTTGTCGCGATCGAAAGTGATCTGCGGGGATGATGTGCGGGCAGCTTCCGGTCAGCGCCCGTCTTCAACTTCCGATACCTGGCCTTCAACGATATGAACAGCAGCCTTCATCTCATTGAACATGGCGCGGATATCCTGGCATCTTGCCTCGTCCTGCCACACCGCCGGCTCGGAGGTGGACTGGCCGCCCATGGTCTTCCCGTACAGCAACTCAATCCTGTCCAGGATGGGGACCAGGCCTTCCGCGGGCTGCTGGCGGAGCGCCTTCACCCGCGCAGGGACCAGGTCCATCTGGGCGGCAAGGGCCTCACGTTGCTCGCGCACCGACTGCAGGAGGCGGGGCAGGACCTTCGCGGGTCTGTTCCTGACCGCCATCAGGGGAATCTGGCTCTCGCCGCATGCGGCAAGCCACTTATCGAGCCCGTCCAGGTCTTTGACTATGCCGTCGGCGCGGGCAAGACCCGTCGCCAGCAGATCCGCATCGCCCGACCCGGTGAAGGACCACAGGTCCGCCAAAGTTCCGGACGGATTAGGGCCCAGCACAGCGGCCTCGGCCTGGCATCGCCTGATGGCGCTGCGCACATTATCCAACAGATGCCGCTGCAGCCTGTACATGGTCCGGCAGACCGCGTCGGCCCGCAGTTCCGGTGATGCGCCAGCACCCACTTCGGCGTCCTCGGGTGGCCGGCCAAATCCAGCTTTGCCGCAGAGGGAGGCGATCTCCTCCCGATACTGCCTGGGCAGAATCGCCGCATCCGGCGCGTTGTCGCGCACCTTCGTCCACAGCGCTACCCAGCTTGAGTACATCACTGTGCTGGCGGAATCAGGCAGCAGATCCGGCACACCCGGCTGCCACTTCTTCACATAGGCATGCATCGCGCCCCACTCGCCGGCCTGCAACGCACCCTCGAGCCTGGTCGGCATCGTCGCCCGCAGATTGCGGATATCAGCAGCCGCCAATATGGGTGGAACCGGAGCCTGCACGGCCGGCGGAACAACCGGTGTGACGGCAGCCGGAACAGCAACCAGCAGCGGCACAGGCTCTGCGGCGGGAGAGGGGGGTGGTGTGGCGGCAACAGCGGGCGCCTTCCGCGCGGCTGCCGTTCCAGGGCGCGACTCCGGCGGCATAACAAGCCACCATGCTGCGGCGACAACCGCCAGCCCGAACACAGAGACTCCGATCCAGACGGCCGAAGACGGCTGCTTGCTGGCCGGCCCGGCCGGTGGCGCCTCGCGCACCTGTTCCGGCTCCGGCGCTGCATCGCGTCCCGTCGTTTCCTCTCCTCTTAAATCCGACGGAGTGACACATTCCAGGTCGCTCGTTGGTGATAGCGGCTGCTGGTCCGGAGCGACAAGGCCTGCGCCGTCGTCCGACGGCGACGTGGTATCCCGGTCGATTGGGCCGCTGGCGCACTGGCTCTTCTCCTCTTCGGCCATATCCTCCTGGGGGATAAAGTCATCCGACGCGATCTCCGGCGCCGGTACTGCCGGCTCCGCGGCGGGTGTTGCGCCGTCGGGCTGGCCTTTCACGACCTGCTCACAGGCAGTGGTGGGGGCTGCGGGAGCAACCGGCGCAGGCGCAGGCTCGGCGGCGACTTCCGGCGCAACAGCCGCCGTCGCGACCTTGCCGGCCCTGATGATCACCACTGTGATGTTGTCATCGCCGCCACGCCTGTTGGCCTCGTCGACAAGAATCCGGCACAGCTCCTTCGTTCCGGCGGTCCTGTTCGCGCGCAGGAGAATGCCGAGTGCGTCATCCGGAATCATCGTGGTCACGCCGTCTGAACAGAGAAGGAAGAGGTCTTCTGAAAGTACGTCTACCGGCGAGTGTTCAAGGTCCACGCTAGCCCTGATCCCGACCGCCCTCGTCACCATTGCCCTGAACATCGGGCCGAGGTTGTCGCGATCGTCCAGGCCGGCTTCTGAAACGAGGGAGTGGTCTTTGGTCAGGCGCATCAGCGTATCGCCCCGCAGCCGGTAGGCGCGGCTGTCGCCGGCGTGGAAGACCGCGGCGTTGCCGGATGCGACCGGGTCGAACGCGAGGATCACCACCGTGGAGCCGGCTCCTGATGCCCCGCGCCGGTCGGCGTGATCCTTGATCCATGCGTTGGCATTCAGTGCGGCTTCAAACACGAGTTCCTTGGTTCGCGTGAAATCTGGCTCCTGCCCCGAATGCCTGCCGGAAAACGCCTCCTCGAGAGCATCGACAACAGCCCTGCTGGCGATTTCCCCGTCCGCGGCGCCGCCCATTCCATCCGCCACGCAGAATACGCCACTCTCCGGAAGGCACAGCACGGCGTCTTCGTTGTTGGCTCGCTGCTTTCCGGAATCGGTAAGTTCCGAGGAATCAAGATGTGAAAAGCGCATGCGCCACCCCTTGAATTGGCATGTATCCCCTGCCAGGACGCAGGGTCTGCCGGCAACACAAGCCAGAAGCCCCGGCGGCACGGTGCCGCCGCTCACTGTCGTCCATCCAACACGAGTCCCGCAACAGTACGCCGCGGCAGCCCCTGAAACAAGCCGAAACCACGGTTCCGCCAGTCCCTGCGCATTGCCTCACAATTAATGACACCGAAACCGAGAAGGTGAAAAGGGCTGAAT